>CAKTVN010000016.1 GCA_934623545.1 uncultured Oscillospiraceae bacterium | reverse complement strand
GGGCGTTCCTTGACCTGAAGTGTAACGATAATACGTAAAATGTAACGACTCGTTTTTCTGCGCGTAAGCGCTATTTCGCGTCCTGCGCCTCTTTTTTGCATACTTTTTTCTGGCAAGACAGAAAAAAGTATGCCCGCGGAGCGACAGTTGCGGTCGCGCAATGAAAGAGACGCTCCGGTGAATCCGGAAAAGAGCTTGCGTCCTCCGGGCGCAATGAAGGTGTCACCCTTCGGGCGACGAATCGTCCCGCGTCCTCCGGGCGCGGCTGCCCTCCGCGCCTTTGGCGCGGAATTTTACATCTGCCCTTTGATCGCCGAGATCAGTATATCTCCCGCGACCACGCGGTCCTCTGCGGCGAAGCCCGTCTCGAAATTTGCCGAATACAGGATCTGCGCCGTCGGCGCGAACTCCTCGTCGCCCTCCCAGACCATGAGCTGCATGGCGTAGCCCGGCAGAAGCTCAAACTGAAAGCCCGCGTCCCCGTGCTCAAGCGCCTGTGCGCCCATTTTTTCGCACGCGGCGCGGAATTTCTCCACGCGCGTGCCGAACGTAAATGCTGCGCGGGTCAGACATCTGCCGGTATAGGGCTGGATGTACATCTCGCCCCAGGGCATTTCGCGAAAGGTCTTGAACGCGCCGTATGGCTCTGCCTTCCGCCCCTCGAGCAGAAACCGCAGCAGAAAGGTCTGGCAAGGCAGACTCTTCAGCGCGAACGCGTCCGGGTTTTCTGCCGAAATGGCATACTCCGGATGCGCGATCTGATAGCGCACGCGCAGCAATGTCAGCGTAAAGCACCCCTGCTCCGCGTCGTACTGCGTGCCGGTGCGCTGCGCCGCAGCCTGTGCATCCAGCGCGCGGAACTGCTCCGCATAGTGCTCAAACGGCACCTCTTCCTTGTTGTTCTGTATCTGCATGGCTCACTCCTGTACGCTCGACGGGAACAGCTCCCGGTTGGTATGCGGCAGGAAGCACGCCGCCACAAATTCATCCATATAACGCGGGTTGGTTGAAAGCTCCATATAGGTCATATTTGCTGCGAGCTCATGGACCTTTTCATTTGCCGCGTCCGACAGCACCATCGCATAGGCGCCCGCCAGCGAGGAGTTTCCGATATACGCAAACAGGCTCCGGTCGACATCCGGGAACATACCGATGCGCACCGCGTTTTCCATGTTGATGCCCGAGCCGATGCCGCCCGCGACGTAGACGTGCTCCAGCACGCTCACATCCATGTCCAGCGAGGAGAGCATGATGTTGATCGCGGAGAAGATCGCGCCCTTCGCACGGATGAACGACTCGATGTCGACCTCGGTGATGGCGATCTCACGCCCGGTCTCGCTCTCCTGCGCAGTCGCGAGGACATAGCGCCCCATGCCGTGCCGGTCATGCAGGATGCGGGGATTTTCGCGGGCGAATTTCCCCTTCGAGGAGACGGCGGAGGTCCGGTAGAGCTCTGCGATCACATCAATGATGCCGGAGCCGCACAGACCGACCGGCTTCTGCCCCGCCGCGCCGACGATGGTCAGCTTCGGCTCGAGCGTGTCGCGGTCGATCGTGACCGCCTCGATCGCGCCGTCGGTGGCGCGCATACCGCAGGAGATGTCGCCGCCCTCAAACGCGGGTCCCGCCGAGCAGGCGCAGGACATCATGAAGTCGCGGTTGCCGAAGACGATCTCGCCGTTGGTGCCGAGGTCGATGAAGAGCGAGAACTCGTCCTTGTCCCAGATCAGGCTCGTGAAGGCGCCTGCGGTGATGTCGCCGCCGACATACGAGCCGATGTTCGGCGCAAGGATGACCTTCGCGTCCGGATTTGCCGGCAGACCGAGCTCGCCCGCGCGCAGCCCATCCCAGTGGAAGAACGTCGGGATATAGGGCTCCATGCGCACCGGGTCTGCGTCTACGCCGAGCAGCAAATGGTTCATCGTCGTGTTCGACGCGATGCACAGCCGGAGGATGCGCCGCGCGGAAATGCCCGCCGCCTTGCACATTGCCGCCAGCATGGGCGCCAGCGTCTCCTTGATGATCGCGTCCTGAAGCCGTTTCACGCCGCCGGGCTTGCCCTGCTCGATGATGCGGTTGATGACGTCCGCGCCGTAGCGGATCTGCCCATTGCCGGCGGATGCCTTCGCGAGGAGCTTGCCCGTCTTGAGGTCCGCCAGCACGCCCGTCACCGTTGTCGTGCCGATGTCGATCGCGCAGGCGATCAGCGGTGTCGTGTCGCTGCCTGCGACCACATCCATGACAGTGTAGACGCCGTCGGTCAGCGTGCCCGTGACCTTCACGGCGAAATTGCTCTCGCGGAGCGTGGCAGCCAACTTCTTCACCACATAATACGGCAGCCGGACGTCCTCGCATTCCAGCGTATTCTTCACGCCCCAGATCAGCCGCTCGGTGTCCGGCATGGTATCATCGAGCGTTGGCTCGTCCATCTGCACGAACGCCTCGACAAAGTCGTTTTCAAACGCGACGCCCGCCGCTTTGATGTCCGCTTCGAGCTTTTCAAAGATCGCGATCTCCTCGCCGGAGGAGAGGTCTGCCGTCTTCATGCGGCTCTGATACGCGGAGGCGATGTCCGGCACCAGAATGACCACGTCGGATGTGATCTTGCTCGCGCAGCTCAGCCGCCAGCCGTCGGCGTATTCCTCGTCCGAGATGTGACCGGTCTGCGGTCCGTCCAGCGTGCCCTCCAGCAGCTTGACGCGGCATTTGCCGCACGAGCCGTTTCCGTTGCAGGGCGCGTCGATGGCGACGTTGCTGCTTTTCGCAACCTCAAGCAGAGTGGTGTCGGGCGCGGCAAACGCCTTGACCTCCTCCTGTCCGTTTTCAAAACGGAATGTAACCTGATACATGGGGTCGTGCTCCTTTCGGTTTGTTCGGTTGTATGATTGATCAAGCGCATGCCGCTGCGGAGGCGCGTTCTCCGCACCGGCGCAGGCTTGATGCGCGTTTTGCGCACATTCTATTGAAAATGTCCGCAATGCGCGAACA
Organism: uncultured Oscillospiraceae bacterium; assembly: GCA_934623545.1. Classification (GTDB taxonomy): domain Bacteria; phylum Bacillota; class Clostridia; order Oscillospirales; family Oscillospiraceae; genus CAG-170. The sequence goes on along the minus strand of CAKTVN010000016.1, from coordinate 11,616 downwards.
CTCATGAAAAAAGGGGGGAGGACCTTCGCCCTCCCCCCTGATCCTGCATTCCATGCGCGGAAAAGTCCGGCAAAGTGCCGCCGCGGGATGGGAAGCCCCGCGCTCTGTCCGCCGCCGGGAAAACAACATCGAAAGCCTGTAGAATGATTATATTACATCAGAGGCTCCATGGCAAGCACCGGATGATTCTTTTCCGTCAGGAAATTCATCAGCTCGTCGCAGTCGGTGCAGATCGTCTCGTCGGCGATCATATCCGTGAAGTTGTCGATGCCGTAAAGCTCCTTCGCCGTCTTGTTCAGCCGCTCGCCGACGTCGTCCTTGAGCTCCTTCGGCATCCAGACGATGCGTTCGATGCCGCCCTCGGCGTGGATGAACTTTTTCGAGGAGATGAAGTGGCGTCCGTGACCCATATAGCCCGGCGTCTGAACGCCGCCGCCGGTGCAGGAGGCAAGCTCGCCGAAGGTCATGCCGGCGGGCGTCATGCCCGCGTACTCACGGTTGACGACGATGAAGCCGTTGGACATCGGCTCGATGCCGGAGATGCACTCGAAGCAGCCGCAGGAGGTCATCGGGTCCTCCATGATGGAGTACAGCGTGACTTCCTCGACCGCGCCGTGCGTCGCGTCCTTGATGGCTTCGTTGACCGTCGTGTAACGACCGGTGCGCTCGTCGAGGCAGCCCTCCTTCAAGATGGGCTGAGACGGACCGTTGGGGTTGAGCTCGTAGGTCGCCTTCGCGTCGAGCCAGGAGACTGCGCCGCACAGACCGAGCCGCTCCGGCGTGACCACGCAGCAGTGCGCGGGCGCGAAGGACTGACAGAGGATGCAGGTGAAGAAGCGGTCGACGGACTCGTCGGTCATGGAAGCCAGACGGTCGTCGCGCATATTGTAGCGCGGCAGCGCGACCTCGTTGAGGAACTTCGTCGCCTGCTCGGGGTCAGTGATGAGATGGACCTCGCACTTATCTACAACGGCGTCAAATTCGTCCACGATCATGTGATACAGGACCTCGCCGAAGTGCTTCAGCCGCAGCCCCTTGTCATAGGCATCCTTGGAGATGCGGATGCGGAACTGGTTGCGCTGACCGGTGTGCATGACACCTTCCATATAGTTGAACCACGCATGGATCTTACGCTCGATGACCGACTCGAAATCCGTCTGCATCTTCTTGCCCGCGACATAAACGCAGGTCGCCAGCGCGTATTCCAGCTCGCCGGAGTCGATCTCGGGACCCTCGACGACGATTTTGTGATCCTCGACCTCTGCGGCGTCCTTCATCATGACCAGCTCGCAGGTGGTGTTCTTTGCGGACCAGAACTCGACCTTCATATCCGCCTTGCGGATGATCTCACCCTCGAACGCAGCCGCAAATGCGACCGGGATCGGAAGCTCCTTGGATTTGATCTTGATGCCGCGCAGCTCCAGAGACTTCTTGACGGTCTCATTGTGATCGGTGCAGGACTCCAGCGCGCCCGGGACCTGATTTTCGCCGAGGTCGATGTCGACCACGACCGGGAAGCCCAGCGCGATCGCGCCTGCGCCCGCGGAGACGACGACATTGTCGATCGCGCCGAAGGTGTTGACGAACGCGGGCACGCGCTCCTTCGTATATGCCAGCAGCCCCGCAAGGTCGCCCGGCTGTACGTTGCCGAAGATCAGCGCCGCGCGGATCGCGACCGTCACGACATGGATGACTGCCGTCACGTCATGACCCAGCGGGATGACGCGCAGTTCCAGACCCATCTTGACGCCCGCGTCGGCGCACTGCTCGATGACGTCGCCGACCATGAAGGTCATGATGCCCTTGGACTGGTAGTCCTTGACGACCTTTGCCACGTCCTCGGGGTTTTCCGCCTTGCCGAGCACGACCGCCACGCCGGGGATATCGCCCGTGACCAGCGGCACGCCGAGAGAACGGATGATGGGGTCGGGGACAAAGCCGATGCCGGGCACGGTCGCCTGCTCATAGGCTTCCTTTGCCTCGACGTACTTGAGTCCCTCGAGGATCTCGGCGCCGACCGCCGTAGCAAGACCTGCGTTCAACGCCTGACTGAGATCCTCCTGATTGGTGATCAGGCTCTTGAGCACTCCGACGCACGCCGACAGATCGCCCAGCTTCGTGACCTTCACGCCGGTCGCCGCATAGATGGTGGGGAAGAAGTATGCGGTATCGGGAAATGCGATTTCCTTGTCTGCGCCGTATTTTGCGATGGCATCATTGACCGCGCCCTCGGTCAGTCCGGCGACGGCATTTGAGCCGCCATAGATAAGATCTGTTAATACGCTCATAATTACCTCCTAAAACGTTGTTGGTATGCTCCGAAAGCCGCACGGGGCAGCCTCCGGAAAAGCGCGCAGTTCCCTGCCGGCTGTGCGGCAGGGAACTGGAGGGAACAGACTTAGACCTCCAGATAGGAGTCGGAGTACAGCTCGTTGTTCTTGAAAATATCGCAGGACTTGATGGTCTCCATCAGGCGCAGGTCGTTGGGGTTGACGATCGCGGAGGTCAGACCCTGCATCATCGCCATGGCGACCAGAGCGGAGTCCATGATCGGGCGAACGTTCTTCGGTGCGCCGTTGGAGTTGTTGGACAGACCGCCGGTCGACTTCAGACCCTCGTCTGCGAACAGCTTGATGGCGTTCAGAACGTCCATCTGCTTGTCCTGCATACCCTTGACGACGAGGAACAGCGGATCGAACCACAGATCGGTCGCTTCCATGCCGAGCGACAGACCGCGCTCGAGCATATTGTGGCAGTGCATCATGCGCTCTTCGTTGTCCTTTGCGATGCCGTCGGCGGAGCAGAGGGCGATGCAGATCGCGTCGTTGGCGGCTGCCAGATCGATGTTGGAGATACGGGAGCCCGCGTCAGCGGAGTTGACGATCGGCTTGCCGTTGGTGCGGTTGTAGACCTTGATGCCGGCTTCGATCGCGCGCTTGTTGGCGGTATCGAGCGCCAGAGGCACGTTGTTGAAGTTCTCCTGCAGCAGCTTGACTGCCCAGGTCATCAGCTCCGGTCCATTGGACTCGGCAGGACCGATGTTGACGTCCAGATAGGTCGCGCCAGCCTTGATCTGCTGTGCGGCACGCTCCAGAATGGGATCGGGGTTGAAGGTAGCCATTGCCTCGCGGATGACCGGGGAGATGCAGTGGATACGTTCGCCGATGGTGACGAACTTGGGAGATTCGGGATCTCTCTGCTTGTAGTGCGCGTTGAGATCGTCGCGAATCTTGATCGCGGGGATGGAAGCGGCGATCTTCTCGAAGTCCAGCGGAGCGCTGGCGTCGACGGCTTCCTTCTTCTCCTCTGCAGGCTTCTTGGAAGCGGCGACCGCCTCGGCAGCCTTGACGTACTCGCCGTCCTTGAGGTACTTGACCAGCTCGACCGCCTCACGGGTGCCGACGACGACATTCCACTCCGGCAGCTTGTCCTGGATCTCGCCCTTCATAACGGCGACCTTGCCCGGGATGATGAGAGTGCGGTTGTTGATCTTGCCGGCGACGTCGAACTCGTCGAAGAACTTCTTGACTGTGGTGGAGGAGAACTTGCCTGCCGCCCACGCGGTCAGAACGGACATACCGGAAGCGTCGGTGATGAGCAGGTTGACCGGCACCTTGGAGCGCTCGAGCTCGCCGGAGACCAGGAAGTAGGTCAGCGCGAAGTCGACCGTCAGCGCGCAGGGGTCATCGGGACCGGCGCCGTTGATCGGATAGATGCCGGGCGCGACCTTCATCGGCTTCTGCGGGTCAGTGAAGATGTTCTGACGCAGACCGTACAGCGGCAGCGCCTCTGCGTAGGTCATTCTCGGCATGATGATGATCGAGCCGTACTTCAGCGTGAAGACGGAAGCCAGCGCGGTCGCCAGATGATACTCGGTGCCGCAGAGCTTGCTGAGGTCCACGATGGACGGATAGCCAAAGGTACGGTCGTTGTCCTTCAGAGCGGCGCGGCGGACCTGAACGGCGTTGCCGAAGGTCTCCTTGATGGTAGCGCCGGTGACGTCGATCAGCAGGCTCTTGTTGCCAGCCTTCTCGAGCGCCTCGACGGTGTCGTGCAGCTCTTCGAGGCAAGCGCCCTGAACGCCCAGCACGATGCCGAAGCTCTTCGCGAGCTCGTTCATGGCTTCGAGGTTGTCCTTGTTAACGCCGTTGACGACCGGCTTGACGTCCTGGATCGCCTCAACGGCAGCCTTTGCGGCGTCCGCGTCGGTGGTCTCAAGGATGACGCCGCGCTCGAGCGCAGCGACCTTCTTTGCAAGCTCGACGAAGCGGGCTGCGTCGCCGCAGTTGCGGACGGTCACGAACTCCACATACTCGCGCTCGCCGATGCGCTCATAGTCCACGCTCTTCAGCTCTGCGAGCTTCGCGTCGACGGCTGCATCGTCCATCTCGGTGGAAACGGAAACCGCAAACAGGTTGCGGGAAACAAACGTCTTTTCATGACGGAAGAGGACCGTCTCGCCGCCCAGCTTATGACCGGCGATCTCGAGGCTCTTCATGGGAGGCGCAGTCGCCTCGGACAGAAGCGCGATGGCTTCCGCGGACATATACGGGCACTTGGTGATGGGGAGCGCGCCCTGCGCGACCTTCATGCAGAATGCCATACAGGTCGGGCTGCCGCATTCCTTACAGTTCTTCTTGGGAGATAATTTGAAAATGTCAAGACCTTTTACTGCCATTGTATGTTTCCTCCTTCCGCATTAGACAAGCGCGTCGATCATCTTTGCGATGGTCTTGATCGCCGCCGGGTGACGCAGGATGACTGCGTCGGAGCCGCCCGCGAGGACAGCCGCAGCCGTCGTGATCTCCATCTCGACGCCGCGCTCTTCCTGATTGCCCCACTCGGGCATATCGCTCTCGGGCATGATGGATTCCTTCACGCCCCAGGTATCGGAGGACACAGGGGTCATGATCGGCATCTGAAGCATGGCGTCTGCCTGCTTGAGGGCGGCGTCCTTGATGCGGTCGAGGGTGGATGCAACGTATTCATAGCCGTAGCCGGCAGCCGCCGAGCCAACGTTCATGACGACGTTCTGGGCGCTGAAGCCCATCTGGGTGATGACAGTGTTGAGCTGCTTGGCAAGGTTGATGTCGACGGCGGATTCCGCGCCGACCTTCTGACCGTATGCCATACCGGCGGACGCGACGACGGTCTTATAGTCCTCGTCACGTGCGGAGAGCACCAGGATGTTCTTGCCGGCAAGCGCCTCGGAGATCTTATTGAACAGCTCGGTGTCCTTCTCGATGTTCTTGCAGCCCATGATGACGATCGGCATCGTCACAGCGTCGGAAACCGCTTTTGCGAGTGCGACGCACTCCTCGACCGACTTGTTGAGCCCGTTGGGATCCGCGCCCTCGAAGTGCAGGCAGAGGAAGGACGCGCCTTCCATCGTCTCGGCACGCTTTGCCATATCGACGACCGTCTCGCAGCCGGCGTAAAATTCCTTTTCACCGGGCATGGTGTATTCTTCCATACCGAGGTCGGTCAGCTCAACGCCGATCTTCGGCGCGTTCTTGATCTCCGCGTCAAAGGTATAGAAGGGCAGTACGTTCTGACCGCCAAGTGTGGTGGCTTTTTCGCCAACGCCAAGGGTCACTTCATTGATTTTGGCGTTGAAAGCCTGCTTTTTGGGAACAAAAGGCATAATGTTAATCCCCCTACATAGAATTTTTTGACTTACTTACAAAATTGCAGCCGTTGCCTCACAGCTCCAGCTTGTGCATGATCTCGCGCAGCGCGGTCTTGACCGGTGCGTCCTCCGGGACCCGGGAACTGGGCTTGCCGTCGCAGTCATACTCAAAAACGAGCTCATCCTGCGGCAGCACCCCGATGAGGTCGAGACCAAACTTGTTGATTTCCTCCTGAACGCCGGGCGTGAGGACGCCTCCGGGCGCGCGGTTGACGATGAGCTTCAGCATCCCGGGCTTCAGCTCCAGCTCGCGGATCATTTCCGCGATCCGACCGACCGCCTGAATGCCGCGGCGCGAACAGTCGGAGATCAGGAGCATCACATCGACGTGCGGGAGCGTCCCGCGCGAAATGTGCTCCAGCCCCGCCTCGTTGTCCACGACCATATAGCGGTAATTGCCGGCGTATTTGTCGATCTGGGTCTTGAGCACGCCGTTGACAAAGCAGTAGCAGCCCTTGCCCTGCGTGCGCCCCATGACCAGCATATCAAAGTCGTCTTCCTCGATCAGCGCCTGCCCGAACATCATCTCGGCGTAGTCCGCCTTGGTCATGTTCGACGGCACCGTCCCCTTCTGCTCTGCCCGCGCCATATCCTCGCGGATATCGCCGAGGGTCGTTTCCACCTCGACGCCGAGCACCTCGTTGAGGTTGGAGTTCGCATCCGCATCCACGACCAGGATGGGGCCCTTTTTCTGTTTGCACAGATAATCGATGATCATGCCGCAGGTCGTCGTCTTGCCGACGCCGCCCTTCCCGGCGACCGCGATCGTATAGGTTGCCATAAAATCGCTCCTTGAAACGCTGCGTGGCTCCGGCGGACAGACCGTCCGCCGGAGCGCAGTTCAATTCTTTCTCAGACGAGATCGATCAGACCGGCAGCCTTCGCGATGTACGCAACGTCGTCATACTTGTTCAGCGCGTACAGATGGATGCCGTCGACACCGCAGGCGCGGTACTCGTCGATCTGGTTGATGGTGTATTCGATACCAGCCTTCTTGAAGCTCTCCTTCTTGCCGGCGACGTCCGCGTCGAACGGCTCCTTGTCGAAGGGGTTCGGGAAGATCCAGTTCTTGGAGATGATCTCGCACAGCTTGCGGTCCATGACGCAGCCGTTGCGGCTGAGCGCCATGTTGATGGTCGCCGCCTGGTCGAGGATCGGCATGATGCCCACGTCGACCGGCATCCAGATGCCCGCGTCACGGATGGCGTCGAGCCAGTAGCGGAACGCATCCATATCCCAGCACAGCTGCGAGATGATGAAATCGGCGCCGTTGTCCTGCTTCTGCTTCAGGAAGGCGATGTCTGCCTCGAGGCTGCGGCACTGGATGTGACCCTCGGGAGAGCCCGCGACCGCGATGGTGAACTTGTCGCCGAACTCCTTGCGGACGAACTTGACGAGCTCCGTTGCGTAATGCAGGTCGCCGTTGGTGCCGGTCCAGCCGAAGGGCAGGTCGCCGCGCAGGGCGAGCATATGATCAATGCCGTGATCAAGGTAAGTCTGGAGCTTTTCCTTGATGTCCTCCTTGGTGTTGCCGATGCAGGTGAAGTGCGTGACCGGGGTGGTCTTGCCGTCCTTCTGGATCTTGTCCAGGACCTCAAGGTTCTTGCCGACGTTGGTGCCGCCTGCGCCGTAGGTGCAGGAGATGTAGTCGGGGTTCAGCGTGTAGAGCTTTTCCAGCACGCCGCCTTCGCCGCACAGCTTTTCCATGCCGACGTCGGTCTTGGGCGGGAATACTTCAAAGGAGAAGGTAGCTCTGTTTTCATAGATCTCAGCAACGCTCATATTTGCCTCCAAAATATAAAAATATTTCCTGTGTACTTCCGCAAGGGCACCGGGCTACGCCAGCGTCCTTACTGTCCGGACGTCCTGGCGGGCGCCCATTTCGATACTATTTTATCGTAACATACTTCGCCTGTAATTACAAGAGCGACTGTCTCAAAAATGCAAAAAATCTCATGCGCGCGGCGCAAAGTCCGCCGCAGCGGAAATTACAGCTCCGTAAACAGGAATTTCTGGCACACGCCGCCGCTCTCGGCATAGACGGTCAGCCGCCCCTCACCGGTCGCGTCGGCGCGGATCTCGACCTGTCTGCCCTTGATCTCGCGGCGCACCCACTCGACGGGGTCGTCCGTTTCGATCTCGCGGAAGAAGACGTCGCGCATCTGGTTGTTGGCACACTGGTTTTCGATCTCGCGCACCACCTCCCACTGTCTCATGCGTCCTCCTCCGGGCAGATCAGCGCGGTGTTTCCGACCAGATCGACCGACACCAGCCGCCCGACGACGACCGCCTGCCGCTCCATGATGTCCGTCAGAATGATCTGTCCGTCCTGGCAGTCGATGCGCTGCACATTGCTCAGCACCAGATTTTCGGGCTTCTGTTCGCCCTTATAGACCATTGCAAGGCACATAGGCTCGCCTCCTCAGCCGTTCAGGGCAGCCAGCACCGTCGACAGGCGCAGATTGCCCTTTTCAAAATCGCTGACCGCCTGCATGACCTGCTCATAGGCGGTATGCTCGCCCATATCCTGAAGCTGCTTTGCAAGCTGCGCCAGCTCGTTTGCGTGCGCGGTGTTGTGCCCGACCATATACTTCATCAGCGCGATCAGCTCCGCGCGCGGGTCGGCGTCCTTGCCGCAGCCGGCGCAGCTGCCCTCGCAGTGCGTATGGCAGTCGTGCTCGTGCGTGTGCGGATGCTCGTGCGTGTGCTCCGCGTGTTCATGCTCATGTTCGTGTTCGTGATCCAGATGCATAGTGTTCATCCTTTCTGCTTCGTGATGTTTTATGCCTGTATTATACAGATCCCGCGCCGTTTTGTAAAGCGCGCGCCCGGAGGAATTTATCCCCCCTTATGGGTTATTCCCCGGAATTTTTCCGGAAATTCATCGATTTTTCTAATGGCAATCTGCGACGCGGCGTGTTATACTGCTGGTATTCTGATGTGATTTTGGAGCCGCGCGCCGCGCGGTTTTCCCGCAAGGAGCGTTCGACCATGCAGCAGCACGACCACGAATACCTTCATGAGCACAACATCCCGCACGTCCACCACGCCGGCGACACGCACGACGAGGCGCACAGCCATTCGCATGAGCACGGCGGCGCGCATCCGCACGTCCATGAGAACACCAAAGCCGTCCTCAACCGGCTCTCGCGCGCCATCGGGCATCTGGAGTCCGTGAAAAAGATGGTGGAGAGCGGGCGCGACTGCTCCGAGGTCCTCATCCAGATCGCGGCGGTCCGCTCGGCGATCAACAACATCGGCAAGGTGATCCTTCAGGACCACATCCAGCACTGCATCGTCGACGCCGTCGAGCATGACGACGAGCAGGCGCTCGACGATCTGTGCCAGGCGATCGACAAGTTTATTAAGTAAGCCGCGTCGAACCGTTTCATTTTCCCCGCCGGAGCCCGCTCCGGCGGGGATTTTTTGCGCCGAAACGGCTGCCGGAAAAGAATCGGAAAAGAATCGGAAAAGAATCAGTAAAAAAATATTGAAAACCTCTTGATATTTTCAAAAAAAGCAATACAATGATAGCAAAGGAGAAAACCGAAAGGGCAGGCAGATGTGACCCTGCCAATTCAACACCGTTGCATCATGCGTACCCGAAAGTTGCATGAATGAGTAGAAATGGCGCGTCAAGTACCGGCTGGATGGGAGGTTGCCACCGGGCGAAGGGGTGTTCCCCGCGGTGCCATTTTCGCATCCGCTGAAGCAAACAGAAATTGTACAGCAGTTTCCAGCTTGTGAATCTATATTGTTTCAACCTCCTCCCATTTGTATAATAGGAGGCTTTTTTATGTCTAAAAACACATCTTCCGCCGCCGCGATGCCCACTGTGTCGCACCGGGGCAGCATGACCACGCGCACGCTTGCGGGCTGTGCGATCCTCGCCGCGATGAGCATCGTGCTCGCGCGCTTTGTCATTCCGATGCCCGCCGTCGATCAGCGCTTCTCGCTCGAAGCGGTCCCAATCTTCATCGCCGGTATGCTCTTCGGTCCGCTGCCCGGCGCTCTGGTCGGCTTCGTCGCCGACCTGGTCGGCTGCCTGTTCTCCGGCTACGGCTATAACCCGCTGTTCTGCGTGCCGCCGGTCCTTTACGGTCTGTGCGCGGGTCTGTTCCGCCCGATGCTCGCGAAGAAGACCTCGCCGCTCACCATCGCGCTGGCGTTCCTGCCCTCTATCACGCTGGGCTCTATTCTGTACCAGAGCGCAACGCTGGCTTACATCTACGGCAAGGGCGCATTCCTGCCGAATTTCCTTCTGAAGCTCAGCACCCGCTCGGTCCAGTTCGCGATCACGTTCGTGCTGGACGTGCTGATCGTATGGCTCCTTTATAAATCCAAGGTTTTCTCCGCAGTCAAGCTGTGGCCGCCCGTTTCAAAAAAAGCGGAGGATTGACCGCGGCATTCCGACACTATAGAAAGAAGTCCGAATATCATGACTCTTGATGAAGCACTACATTATATCCACGAGGTCTGCTGGAAGGGCAGCGTCCCCGGTCTTGAGCGCATCAGCGCGCTTCTGGACGTGATGGGGCACCCCGAGCGGCGCTGTAAATTCGTCCACGTCACCGGCACCAACGGCAAGGGCTCGACCTGCGCGATGGTCGCCTCGATCCTGCGCAAAGCGGGCTATAAAGTCGGTCTGTACACCTCGCCGTACATCGTGCGCTTCAACGAACGCATTCAGGTGAACGGCGAGCAGATCTCCGACGCGGACATCTGCGCCCTGACGGAGTACGTCAAGCCCTTTGCCGAGTCGATCTTTGAGCGCCCGACCGAGTTTGAGATGGTCACTGCCATCGGCTTTGAGTATTTCGCCCGTCAGAACTGCGACATCGTTGTCTGCGAGGTCGGCATGGGCGGCGAGTTCGACGCCACCAACGTCATCCTGCCGCCGGAGGCGGCGGTCATCTGCAACATCGGGCTCGATCACACCGAGGTCCTGGGCGACACGCTGGAAAAGATCGCCGCGACCAAGGCGGGCATCATCAAGCCCGGCTGCGACGCGGTCATCTACCGAGAGAAACCTTCTGTCGAGGCGGTGTTCGAGGCGCGCTGCAGGGCGCTCGGCGTCCCGCTGCACAAGGCGGATTTTGATTCCCTGCACCCCGTCTCGCATTCGCTTGAGGGACAGGTCTTCGACTGGGAGAGCTTCAAGGCTCTCAGGCTTCCGCTTCTGGGCGAGCATCAGCTCCACAATGCCGCCGTCGCGCTCACGACCGCGCGCGTGCTTCAAAAGCGCGGCTGGAAGATCACCGACGACGACATCCGCACCGGCATCGAGTCCGTCCGCTGGCCGGGACGCTTTGAGCTGATGCGCCGCGATCCGCTGTTCATCATCGACGGCGGGCACAACCCGCAGTGCATCGAGGCGCTTGTCAAGAACATTCAGGACTATCTCTCCGGTCGGACGCTGACCGTCCTGACCGGCGTGCTCGGCGACAAGGACTTCCACTGTATGTACCGCGACGTCGCGCAGCACGCAGGCGAGTTCATCACCATCACGCCCGCCAATCCCCGCGCGCTCCCAGCGGAGCAGCTGGCGGAGTATCTGCGCCAGTTCGGCAAGCCTGTCACGCCCTGCGCGAGCGCCTATGACGGCGTAAAGCTCGCACTCGAGCACGCGGGCAGGGACGGCGTCGTGCTCTGCTACGGTTCGCTGTACATGATCGGCGACATCGACGCCGCATTGGAGCAGCTTTCCTGAAAACGTCTCAAACGCGATTCGCTTCGCTGCCATCGCGTTTGAAAAAGCTGCGTGCCGCGGCGCGCATAAATTTTGCACCGCAGGTGCAAAATTTCCACACTTGCGGCACGTAGAGTGTTTTGCGCGACACCGCAGCGTTCAGAAAAAGTGCCGGTGGCACTTTTTTAGCGTAGGCTGAAGCGGCTATGCCGCGAAGGGGAACCGATTGGCTCGTAGA
>CAKTVN010000015.1 GCA_934623545.1 uncultured Oscillospiraceae bacterium | reverse complement strand
GTGCGCTCAGGAAACCCGATTCTACGGTCGCCCGAAGGGCGTTCGGACTACGGAAAGAGGAACGACAACACGTAAAATATAACGACTCGTTTTTCTGCGCGTCAGCGCTATTTCGCGTCCCCAGCGCCTCTTTTTTGCATACTTTTTTCTGGCAAGACAGAAAAAAGTATGCCGTCGGAGACACAGTTACGGTGTCGCCGCAAAAACGGCACTCTGGTGAATACGAAAGGCGGTTCCGCGCCTCCGGCGCGGTCGGGCGGACAGGGGCGTCCGCCCCTACGCGCGCGGTTTGCGCCCTTCGGGTGACGAAAAGCCTCCCGCATCCTCTGGATGCGGTCCCTCCGCGCCTTTGGCGCGGTTTGCGTCCCTCGGGCGCGGTCGGGCGGACGCTGTCCGCCCTATAACACGAGGGGCAGGCGCCTTGCTGCGCCTGCCCCCTTTGCCGGTAAAACGGCGTTTGGACGTTCTGTGTGTGCCGGCGTCCGATGCCGCAGGGAGAAAAGCCTGCCGCAGATCGGATAGAAGCCCGCCGTTCGGCAAAGCGCGGCGTTTTCCGCGCCGGGCACACGGCGCAGAAGGCTTGAATGGGCGGAGACAAGGCGCGGAGACGGTCTCCGCAGCCCGCCCTGGATCTGCAAAATACGAGCTGTATTTTCCGCTGCGATACGCTTTCCCTGCGTGCTCCAGATCAGTGGACGACGATACGCCGGTAAAAATGTAACGCGGTCGGTGCTGTTTTCTCCTGGCAGTATTGTAACCGGCATTCCGAGATCTACGCGCGGAAATTCCTTCCGTAAAAATTTTTGAAGCGTCTGGCGTTTTACGCAAACTGTGGTATAATCTCTGCGAAAACAGGCACGGTGGAAGCCTGCCGTGCGAAAGGGAGCGAAGAGCATGGACGAACTGGAGGCACTGCGCGAGGAGCAGACGGCTTCGCGCGAGATTTTTGACGGAAAGATCCTGCACGTTTTTGAGGATACGGTCCGGCTGCCGAACGGGCAGCCGTCGACGCGGGAATATCTGCGCCACGTGGGCGCGGTGTGCGTTATCCCGGTGCTGGAGGACGGAAGCGTTCTGATCGAGCGGCAGTACCGCTATCCGGTGGGGCAGGTCCTGACGGAGATCCCGGCGGGAAAGCTCGACAGCCGCGAGGAGGACCATCTGCTCGCCGCGCAGCGCGAGCTGCGCGAGGAGACAGGCGCGGTCGCAGACGAGTGGCAGAGCCTCGGTATATTTTATCCGGCGTGCGCCTACTCGGACGAGGCGATCGAAATGTTCCTCGCCCGCGGCATCCGCTTCGGCGAACGCGAACTGGACGAGGACGAGTTTCTGAACGTCACGCGCGCGCCGCTGGAGCAGCTGGTGGAGGAGGTCATGGCGGGCAAAATTCCGGACGCGAAGACGCAGATCGCGATTCTGAAGGCGGCGCGCCTGCTCGGGAAGTAAAAGCGCCGGCGGCTGCCTTGGCGGTCGCTGCGCGGCGTGTTACGCGTTAAAATATGCAAAAATTAGAGAAATCGTTGCATATTTTACGTGATTTCAGTGTAAAAGCATTGCATATTTCAACGCTTTATGCTATACTTCCAAGCGTTTAGATCATAGACAAGGGCGCTCCGACCCGAACCGGAGGAAGACCTGCGCGCGGCTGCGCGGAGGTCCTCGGAGGAGACTATGAGAAGATGGATCGCTGTGCTGCTGCTTGCCGCGATTGCGGCGGGGCTGTGCGGCAGCGTTTTTGCCGCGCAGCGTGCGGATGCTGCGGCGGCAGAGCAAAATACGGCGCAGTATCTGCTGGAGAGCATTCCGGAGCCGGGCGTCGACCACGGCGTGGAAATTTTTGCGCTGGCGGCGAGCGGAACGGCAGTTCCGGAAGGCTATTTTTCCCGGTATTATAACGCCCTTGCGGCGCGGCTCCAGCAGTCGCGCGGCGCGCTCGGGCAGACGCGTTATCAGGACTTTGCGCAGGCGGTTTTGACGCTGACGGCGATCGGGCGCGACCCGCGCAGCGTGTGCGGCTATGATCTGACGCAGCCGCTGCTGGACTATCAGACCGTGGCAGACAGCGGCTTGCGCGGTGTCGCCTACGCCCTTCTGGCGCTGGACAGCGGCGGCTATGCGCAGGAAGAGGAAACGCTCACGCCCGCAGTACGCGACCTGTATGTCAATTACCTTCTGAACCGGCAGCTGACGGACGGTGGCTGGGCGTTCAGCGGCAGCGAGGGCTCCGCACGGGCGACTGCGATCGTGCTTCAGGCGCTGAGCAGCTATGAAAAGAACACCGGTGTGCGCGGCGCGCTGACGCTCGGGGTGGAATACCTCGCTGCGGCGCAGTCCGCCGACGGCGGCTACGGCTCCGCGCAGGCGGATGCCGATGTGACGCTGGCGCTCATCCAGCTCGGCATTTCCGTCAATGACGGCAGATTCGTCAAGAACACCTACAGTGTGATGGACGCGCTGCTGCGCTACCACACGCCCGACACCGGATTCAAGCGCAGCACGTATGCAGATCTTCCGACAGCGGCGCTTGCCTTACTTGCGCAGCACGCCGTGTCCGGCGGGAGTCCCTTCCGCATGGAAGCGCCCGCCGTGCAGGCGGAAAGCGCGGACCCGGGCGTCCGCCCATCCGTCCAGACAGCGCAGGGCGCGACTTTCCCGGACGTGGCGCGGCACCCGAACTGCGCCGCCATCGAGCAGCTCGCCTCCTATGAGATCATCAACGGCATGGGCGACGGCAAATTCGAGCCGGACGAGACCATGACCCGCGCGCAGTTTGCAAAGATCGTCGTTTGCAGCCTCGGCTTAACGCCGGAGTACCGTGGGACGTTCCTGGATGTGCCGGAAAAGGCATGGTATGCGGGCTACGTGGACACAGCTGCGGCATACGGCATCGTCAACGGCGTCGGCAGCGGTCTGTTTGATCCGGACGGGCTGATCAACCGGCAGGCGGCTGCCGCGATGGTCGCGCGCGCCGCGCGCCTGTGCGGGCTGGATACTGCGGTCGCGGAGGACACGATCCGGCAGACGCTGGACGCCTATCCGGACGGAGGCGACGTTTCGGCGTATGCGCGCCAGCCGATGGCGTTCTGCTGCCACACGGCGATCCTGACCGGCGACCGGCTGGAGCCGCTGCGCCCCATCCTGCGGTGTGAGATCGCGCAGATGCTCTACAACCTGCTCCTACAAACCCCGCTGCTTCAGTGATCTTTTAGCAGCCGTGTGCGGTGTTCTCCCCGGCGCGAAGCGCCGGGGAGAACGCGCATATGCAAGTTGTCCAAAAACGTGCAACGATTTTCACAAAAACCTATAAATTTCGCCGTTTTTTGATCTCTCGACGGCATTCGACAGTCTTTCCCGCGGATTGTGAGTAAGATGTAGCCACAGAGGCACAAGAAATAGTGCCCGAAGAAGTGAGGGAGCACAAAATGGAGAACATCAGTAAAGAATACCTCGTACTTTTCAACGCGATCACAGAAGCCGAGGAAATGCTGCGCGCACTGCGGGAAAAGCTCATCGCCGTGCAGCAGCGAGCGGAGGAGCTGTACATCAGCGGCGGCGAAGCCTGACGCCGGACAGCGAAGAATGTGCCCTGAAGCGGCTGCTTCAGGGCACTGTGTTTGTTGCCGCGAAATGACAGATCACAGGGATAGACAAATTTCCCCATCTATGCTAAAATAGCCCTGTCCCGAAAGGGACGGGGCGCTGCACGAACGGCAGGCGGTTGACTACGATCTCCCGAAAGGGGGTGTCGCCATGCGGATTACATTTCATGTCGGGGACTTTACAGTCACGATCATCGTAAAACGCAGAAACCGCCACTCTGCAAAGTGACGGTTTCCATTTTGGTTTCCTGATTCTTTACTGAGCTAACCGCTTGTCGCAGCACTCTTTCTATCTCTATTATATCCGCGTCCGGGGAAATGTCAAGCAATGGGGATAGACAAATTTCTCCAGAAGATTTTCATTTTGGACGCGCCCGGACGCACAGACTTCCGGGCGCGTTTGCTGTACGCCGCGGGGGGTTATTGCAGCGTTACAGTCATTCTGGCGCTTTCGTCGAATGCCCGGATGAGAATGGCAGCCGCCTCGCACCGGCGAATGAGACTTGCCGGATGGAAGGTGCCGTTCCGGTCAGAGCCATTCAGGACGCCTGCGCGATAGAATGCGTAAATTTCGTCCGCATAGCGGTCGCCGCGCCGGACATCGGGGATGGCTTCGGAGGCGATCTCATTGATCGCCGTATAGGGATTCGCCGCGCCGTAGAGGATGTGTGCGAACTCGTCGCGCAGCACCGGCGCGTTCAGCGCCGCGTCGCTGTAGTCGAGATAGGCTTCCTCGATCACGCCGTGCTCAACGGCGTATTCCAGATAGCTGCGGTACCACGGACGCCCGTTTTTCAGCGTGACCTCGCCGTCCCCGATGCGCTGGTGGAGCGCCGCGGCGAGCTTGATCGCCTGCGCGACCGTCAGCGAGCCGTCCGGGTCAAAGTGCGTCGCGTTCACGCCGTCGATCAGACCGTTCGCCCACGCGTCGCGGACCGCGCCCGCGTACCATGCCGAAGCCGGAACGTCGACGAACGGATCGCTGCTGACGAACTCCGCGTCGATATACGCGGTGGAGCGCGGCATGAGGAAGCTGTAGCTTCCATCCGCTTCCTTCGTGAGGGAAACGCGCTTGCCGCTCTCATCGGTGACGCGCAGCGCGCCGAGGATATAGCCGTCGTCGGGCTTGACGATAACGGTCACGGTGCTGCCGGGCAGCGCGTCCGAGGGCGCGAGGATGCGTCCATTTTTCGGCTGCGTGACGCGGATGTGCTCGCCGGTCGAGAGGGAGTAGATGGTGAACGGCGTCGGCGCGGTGGTATAGGCGAGGTAATTGTCGGTCTCGTCCAGCTCCGCGTAGATGTAATACGCGCCGTCGGGGAGACGCCTCGCCGCGTCCGCGGTCCAGAGCGTGCCGCCCGAATTGCGGTTCTCGGTCGTGTAGTAGAAGCGCACCGCCGCGTTTCCGGGGTTGGCGCTGAGCGCGGGCGTCGGGACATCGCGGCTGCGGGTGAAGTTCTCGATCAGGACGGTGATCTCGCCCGGAGCCGCCTTGGCGATGCTCCACTCGATCGTTTTATCGTCCGTCGTGCCGTCGGACCAGACGTAGTTTTGCTTGCTCGTCAGCTTTGCCGTCGCGGTGTAGCTGCCCGCGTTTTTGGCGGTATTGCCGGTGAGCGTATAGGGCGCGCCCTCGGGGAGAACGACGCCGGTCTGCGTCTCGCCGTTGTAGACGAGCCCGGTCACAGCCGTGGGCGGCGTGACGGAGGCGGGGGCGATGGTAAAGGTCCAGCTTTCCGCCCGGAGACTCTGGAAGCTGTTATAATTGCCGTCGCCGCTGCCGGAGATAGAGACCTGATAGGTGCCCGCGTCGGTCGGGGGCGTCACGGAGCCGTCATAGAGCACGGTGAACGTGCCGGTATACGCTGCGTAGCCATCCGGAGCGGTCTCCCGCGCGGTCACGGTCGCCTTCTTCGCTTCTCCGTCATAGACGAGATTGGCGGGCGGCGCGAAGGAGAACAGCAGCGCGGGCGCTCCGCCCCTCTCGATCTTCAGCGCGATATCGCGCGTGACGGTCTGCGTCTGCTGGCTGTAGCCAGCGACGTTCGTCCAGTCATAGTATTTCTTGTCGTTGTCGCTGAGGGTATAGCGTGCGGACGCCTCGGTCGTCCCGACGAGGGGACGGACGTCATTGCCGTCCAACCAGCTCCAGTCCTCGGGCAGCTCGATCTCGCCCAGCTTCAAGCCATAGGCGAAGTCGCTGGGATCCGGCACCGGCGTGTCCAGGCTGCCGGGGGCTTTCAGAGTCGACGTATGGAATATGATGTTGTAGGATTCCGACTTGCTGTCACTTTTGGACGTCACCGTGATCTGGCGCGTATCGGTACGGAAACCCGGCGCCGCCCAGCTCGGTCTTCCGCTTTCTACATAAACGGTTTTGGATGCACCGGGACTCAGTGTGGCTTCTTTTTCATACCCTGTCTCATGATACCCAAAGTACATAGCGTTCACTACGACGCTTGAGCTCTGCTGCAGCTCTACCTTCAGCTCAACTGCGCCGGTGTTCCGGATGGTAAAGCTCTTGATCTGCGTCTTTTCCCACTCCTCCGTACCGTAGGTCACTTCGTCAAACGTCCAATACAGCTCGCCTTTCTCGTTCGTGTTCAGACCCGAGAAGCTCAGCCCGAAAGCGCCGCTCTGCACCCAGCCCGCATAGAGCGTGGTATCTGCGGTGATCGGCTCCGTCGCATACGCCTGCGTACACTCCTTGTCGTAATACCAGCCGGTAAAGACGAACTGACCAGTGCTGTCCGTAAGGTCAGGGATTTTCACGCCGACGTTTTTCGGCACGATGACCTTGCCGAGGTTCTGCCCGTGCCCGTTGTTGTTCAGCGTAAGCTCCCAGCCGGGAACGAGCTTCACGTATTTGCTCTTATAGGTATTCGCATTCGGGAAGGCTTCGTATTCCGCTTTTTCAGAGTTCTCGCCTGCGTAGACCGCCGCCTTCTTGGGATAGACAACTGCGTTGGCGTTGCCGGCAAGCTTGAACGCAGCGGTCGTGCCGTCGGCGATGATGGTGCCGCCGGTCGCGGTCAGTATGGCGTTGTCGATCAGCTCGATGGCATACGGCGCGGCGCTGAGATCTATCTTGCCGTCCGAAATGCTCAGCATGGCGTTGGAGCGGAGCGAAATGGTCCACTGTGACGCTTGGCGGTTGTCGGTATGGAGGATCTTTCCGCCGCTCATGGTGAAGGTGGCGTTGCCGGTAAGGTAAAGCTCATTGCCGCTGTTGCCGTTCTTTGCGCGGTTATTCTCGATCGTGCCGCCCGTCATCGTAATGGTGGCTGTATCGGCGTAGATCGCGCCGCCATATCCGTTAGGCACGCCAGAGGTAGCGTTGCCGGTGATCTTGGCGCTTTCTTTGACCGTGAGCGTGGAGCCTCCGGTCACATAAATCGCGCCGCCGTTTCCGGTACTTGTGCTGCCGCTGATCTTGGCGCTGCCGCCGATCTCGACGGCAGAAGGCTTGTCGCCTTCCTGAGAACCGAGGCACGCATAGATCGCGCCGCCGTTTTTGGAGCTCTCGTTTCCTTCTATGACGGCATTGCTGTCGATCGTGAGCTTGGTGCCGTTCTTCACATAGAACGCGCCGCCATTGCTGCTCTTATTGTTCGTGATCTTGGCGCTGCCGCCGATGTGGACGGTCGCGTTTGACGCGTAAATGACGCCAGAACCTTCGGTTGCACAGTCCCTGATCTCGCCGCCGGTCATGTTGAAGGTATTGCCACTGCTGGTTATGCCGACGGCAATGCCGCCGAGAGCGTTCGGCGTGGTGCAGTTCTGAATGACGCCGCCCTCCATGTTGAAGGTCGTGTCCGGTCTGCCGAGGCTGATGACCGAGATCGAGTATGTACCGCCGAAGCGGTCGATCGTGCCGGACTTCATCGTAAAGGTAGAGCCCTCTTTAAGCGAGACGGCGCCCGCACGGCAGGTTTGCTCAGCCGGTTTGCCGTTAAGATCGGTTCCCATATAGGTCTCGCCCAGATATGCAAAGGTCAGCTTGCCGCTCTTTGCCGGGCTGCTGTCCATCAGCGTGAAGGAGGCTTTGTTCGTGTCGTCGCCGACGACGAACATGGCATAGCCGTTGAATTCCTCCTTGGTTTTCGGCTTCAGGGTGATCGTGCAGCCGTTCAGGTCCAGCGTAAGATCACCATAGACATATATATTGTTGGGAGTGCTGACCTCAAAGCTCTGCGTGATCTTGGCATAGTGTGTGCCAGTGGACAGTGACAGCGTGCGCAGGTCGGCTTCGCTGCTGACCGTTTTCCAATTTACATTGGCTGGGACATCCTCCGCACTCGCCGTGACACAGAGCAGCGCCGCGCAGGTAAGCAGCGCGAGCAGGAACACAAAAAATCGTTTCATAGCTTCTCCTCCATCCGCAGATTCCGGCTCCGGCTCTCCGCCATCGCCGATTCATAGCCTTCTTCCACCTGCCGCACTGTCTGCGCGACCACCGCCTCCGCCGCCGCGTGCAGGTCCAGACCTGCCGCCGCGTCCACGACCGGCTGGAACACCGCCTCCGGCACGCGGTAGATGCGGAAGCAGCAGCTGAGATAGCGCCGCAGCTTTGCCTCCATCGTAAAATACAGGTCGCAGGGCTTCGCCATAAAGCCGCGCGTGACGCTTGCCGACGCGATGTCCAGCTCGTAGAAGTCCCGCGCCGTCGCGCCGGGGAGATAGGGACCGAAAATGTGCGTCAGCTTCTCCGCCGTGCTCTGATAGATGAACTCCGACGTCGACGGCAGCGTATACGCTGTGACATAGAGCTCGCGCAGCTGCTCGGAGCTTTCGGCGATGTGCATCTGTAAGCACGTCTCCACCGCGTAGATGTGGAGCGGGTCCGCCTCCGCGCCCAGCATCCGCTCGACGGTCGCGAACTGCCCGGCGAACATCTGCTTCACCAGCTCCAGCAGCACGCCCTCCTTGTTGCCGTAGAGGTAAAACGGCGAGCCGTTGGACACGCCCGCAAGCTCCGCGACCTCGCGGCTCGACGCCCCGGCGTAGCCCTTTTCCAGAAATACCTTCGCCGACGCGCTGAGAATTTTGCGCCGCGTCTGCGCGCCGCGCGCCTGTATCAGGTCCTTCATGACCCCGCCCCTTTCATTTGTGAACTTATTCGTGAATAAAGTATAAAGGATTTGTGATAAGATTGCAAGAGAAATATGGGCGCGAGGCGCCCATTTCCGCGCACACTTCCGCGCATACTTCCGCGCCCGAAGGACGCGGGGGCACCGCATCCGGAGGATGCGGGAGGCTTTTTATGCCCGGAGAGCATAATACCGCGCCAGAGGCGCGGAACTCTTTTTTCCGGATTCACCGGAGTACCGTTTTATGCGGTGACACCGCAACTGTCGCTCCGCGGGCATACTTTTTTCTGTCTTGCCAGAAAAAAGTATGCAAAAAAGAGGCGCAGGACGCGAAATAGCGCTGACGCGCGAAAAAACAATTCGTTCCGTTGTGCGTGTTATCGTTCCTCTTTCCGTAGTCCGAACGCCCTTCGGGCGACCGTAGAATTGGGTTTCCGCATCGCACGATAAAAAATACGGGTCGCTCCGTTTGCGCCCGTTGAATATTTGACGTATGGAAGTCGAAAAAGACGCAGAGTATTTCGACTACCTCGCCGGTTTTCCTAATTCGCATCGTTATCGCGTTTTGTCCATTTGAAAGATACTTTTGCACAAACCAAACTCCGGGAATAATCCAAGAAGGGGTCGCAACCCCTTCTTGGTCGTTTTAAGGGGATTCCAAAGGGGGAAATCGAAATCCCCCTTTGGCGTTTTCTTTTTACCGCCAGCGGCTTTTTCTTTGCCGCGCAAAGAAAAAGGGGCTGAAACGTCTCCCCGCACGCTGCGCGTGCGGATAGAGCGTCACCCTTCGGGTGGCGAAATTCGCGTCCTTCGGGCGCGGTTTTATGTCCTTCGGACATAAAGAGGCGTCACCCCTCCGGGGGACAAAATATGTCCTCCTTTCGGGGGACAAAAGGCATCGCGCCCAGCTTGTCTGCATAGAGTTATACAAAGCACACGGAAAGGATGATCTTATGGACGCAAGACAGGAGCGCGAGCTGGAGCTGCCGCACCGGCTGACGCTGGACGCGCGCAGCCGGCTCAGTATGACCGGCGTGACCGAGGTCGAGAGCTTTGACGAGAACACGATCGTCCTCGCCACGACGCGCGGGACGCTCATCGTGCGCGGCACGGGGCTGCATCTTCAGATGCTCTCGCTCGAGGGCGGGCAGGTCAGCGTCGACGGCAGCGTCGATTCGCTGAGCTATGAGGACCCGGTCCCGGCGGGCGGCTTTTTCGCGCGGCTGTTCGGCTGATGGAGCTGCCGCTGCGCCTTCAGGCGCTCCAGCTCGCGGCGGCAGTCGCGCTCGGCGCGGCGCTGGGCGTGTTTTACGATCTGCTGCGCGCGCTGCGGCGGCGTGCGCCCGGGCTGACCGTTCCGGCGGACGTGCTGTTTGTGCTCATATTCTTTCTCGCGCTGCTGGCGCTGGCGCTCTACGCGGGAGGCGGACTGCTGCGGCTGTTCTTCTGCCCGGCGGTCGCACTGGGCGCGGGGATATATTTTCTGACGCTCAGCCGCCTTGTGCTGCCGCTTTTCGGGGCGATTTGGGGTCTGCTTGCGCGGGTGGCGGGGCTTTTGCTCCTGCCGGGCAAAAAAATTTTGAAATTTGCCAGTGTTTTTTGCAAAAAGTTCTTTGCAAGTGTGAAAAAATGGTTTACAATATTCGATAAGATGAAACGCGGACGGAAACGAGCCGTCCCGGAAAGGAGTGCGGCGAGCAATGAAATTCGTCCGGTCGTCGCTTCTGGTGAAGCTTGTGATCCTGGTCGTGGTGGTGTATGCCGTTTTTACCCTGGTCTCGCTGCGCAGCCAGATCGCGGAGAAGAACGCAGAGGCGGCAGCGCTCACGAGCAGCATCACAGCCGCCGAGCAGAAAAACGGCAAGCTCGAGGAAGCGATCACGAACGCGGACTCCGACGAGGGCGTAAAAGCCATCGCGCGGGAGAAGCTGGGCATGGTCGAGGACGGCGAGATCGTCTTTAAGGACGTTGGAGACTAGAGAGAAAAATAGGGGGAACAGAGGGGATTTATGGAGCTTACAGTTGGGTCCGTCGTAGAGGGAAAGGTCAAGCAGATCACAAAGTTCGGCGCGTTCATTCTGCTGCCCGACCATTCCACCGGAATGGTACACATTTCCGAGGTCGCGCATTCGTTCGTCAATGACATTCACGACCATCTGACCGAGGGACAGACCGTGAAGGTCATGGTCATCGGCATCGAGAACGGCAAGATCAATCTGTCCATCAAGCGCACGACCGAGCCGCCGGCAAAGCCGCAGTACAGCCGTGCCCGGACGCAGCAGGATCGTTCACCGTCCGACCGCCCGCAGTCTGAGCGCGCAGGCTATGACCGCCGCCGCAGCCCGGCGCAGAATGCCGCGCCCGCCGCGCCGCAGGCGAAGTCCTTCGATGATATGCTCAAGCAGTTCATGACGGAGTCCGACAGCAAGATCTCCTCGCTGCGGCAGTATTCCGACCGGAAAAGCAAATCCAGAAGAAGATAACGATCAGCGCCGCCGCGCCTGTGTGTTTCGCACGGCGCGGCGTTTGCGCGGAAACGGAGCGATATGCGAACGATTGTGATCACCGGCGGCAGCCGCGGCATCGGAGCCGCTGCGGTGCGCCGGTTTGCCGGACGCGGCGAGCGCGTCTGGTTTTTGTATGAAAAGGACCATGCGGCGGCGGAAGCGGTCGCCAAGGAGACCGGCGCGCAGGCGATCTGCTGCGACGTTTCGTCCGAGGCGGCAGTGCAGGAGACCTTCCGTGCCATCGGCGCGGTCGATGTGCTCATCAACAACGCCGGGATCTGCCACTATGGGCTGATCTCGCAGATCACACCGGAGCAGTGGCGGCGGCTGTTCGCTGTGAATGTCGACGGCATCTTCCACTGTGTGCGCGCGGCGCTGCCGTCGATGCTGCAAAAGCAGGCGGGCTGCATCCTCAACGTCTCCTCCATGTGGGGGCAGGTCGGCGCATCGTGCGAGGCGGGCTATTCGGCGACCAAGGGCGCGGTGCTCGCGCTGAGCAAGGCGCTGGCGCAGGAGCTCGGTCCGAGCGGCATCCGCGTCAACGCGATCGCGCCCGGCGTCATCCGGACCGATATGTGCGCCTCCGTCGCGCCGGAGATCATGGAGCAGCTGCGGAGCGAAACGCCCATCGAGCGTCTTGGCACGCCGGAGGATGTCGCGGACGCGATGGTCTACCTCGTCGACGCGCCCTTCGTCACCGGGCAGGTCATTGCCGTCAATGGCGGATTTGTGATCACTTAAAGTCAAAGAACCTCGTAGAGTTCCGCCGCGCACGGCGGAATAATACTATTTTCTGATTAAATTCTTTAATCAGAAAGGTTCCGCCTTTGGCGTAACCGATTCCGTGATTTTGATAAAATCACGGAATCTCGTCTCATAATGATCTTCATATTAAAAACTTCCATTCCATGAATGAAAGTTTTTAATTGAATATCAGTATAAAATGTGAATTGGTTATGCGCGGCGGCGTGTACGTCGCGCATAACACCTTGCGTTCTTAAAAAACCAAATGTGAATCCGGCGAAGCGATTCACATTTGGAGAGGAGAAACAACGAAACGGACGAGCTTTGCCGCTTGCGGCACAGCGAGGGATGTGCAGTTTGTTTCGACGAGGCAGCGCAGCGAATCGCGTTTGAGAGCGTGGGAAGCCCTGAATCAATGTGCAAGTGTATTCGGCGAGAGATTTTGGCGCAAGGCAAGATTTGAAAAACGCAGGAATACTGTATGTATTTCAAGTTTTTCAAACCGCAGATTTGCGTCAAAAGATCCGGCGAAGACCGAAGACGATTGATTCAGGGCTTCCCTTACAAAAAGACTTTTTTGACAAGCTCAAAAAGGGTCTCAGCTTCATCAGAAGCTGAGACCCTTTGACTTTTGAATAATGTGTGCTTATTCGGCAAAGACTTTCTTCAGTCTTGCGAAGCGGGGCAGACCGTCTTCCTTCTCAAGCTTGGTTTCGCCCTGGATGAGCGGGAGCGCGTACTTGACAAAGCCGTCGGTGACGTTGTTGCCCTCGGCGTTGATCCACTCCTTCGGGAACTTCTTCTCGAAGTTGGCGACGTCCGCGAGATCAAACAGCTTTGCCTTGCAGGTGTAGCCGTTCGTGCGGTCGCACTCAAAGCCGACCATCTTGTCGGTGGTGCCCTTCAGCATCTCTTCCACAGCGACCTTACCGGACATATACGCCTCGTCGATGTCGGTCTGGGACGCGCAGTGCGCGGCACAGCGCTGAAGCAGGCTCAGCTCGATCGGGCGGACCTTCGCGCCGGTCTTTGCCTTCACGACGCTTGCCAGATGTGCGGCGAGACCGCCGAGCTGTGCGTGACCGAAGCCGTCGGTCGCAGCAGCCTTTGCCTCGGAGACGAAGCTGCCGTCGGCGTAGTGGATGCCCTCGGAGACGGCGACGACGCAGTTGCCGTTCTTTTCATAGCAGGCGGAGACATCGGCGAGGAACTTGTCCATGTCGAAATCGACCTCGGGCAGATAGATGAAGTCGCAGCAGGGCTCCTTCGCGTTTGCGAGCGCAGCGGCGGCGGTCAGCCAGCCGGCGTGACGACCCATGCACTCGATGATGGTGATCTGACCGATGTTGTAGACGCGGGAATCGCGCGCGACCTCCATGACGGAGGTGGCGATATACTTCGCAGCGGAGGCGAAGCCGGGGCAGTGATCGGTGCCGAAGAGGTCGTTGTCGATGGTCTTGGGAACGCCCATGACGCGGCAGTCATAGCCGACCTTCTTCATATACTTGGAGATCTTGTTGCAGGTGTCCATCGAGTCATTGCCGCCGTTGTAGCAGAAGTAGCGGACATCGTACTTCTTGAAGATCTCGAGAATGCGCTTATAGTCGGTGTCGTCGACATCGGGGTCGGCGATCTTGTAGCGGCAGGAGCCCAGCGCGGACGAGGGCGTATAGGGCAGCCGGTCGAGCTCGGCGCGGTCCTCCGCGTCCATGACGAGCAGCTGATCGTCGAGCACGCCCTTGATGCCATGGTGCGCGCCGTAGACCTTTGTGATGCAGCCGGCGTCGAGCGCGGTGCGGATGACGCCGTATGCCGAAGCGTTGATGACGGAAGAGGGACCGCCGGACTGACCGATGATCAGGGCGCCCTTCAGAGATTCAGACATATCATTACCTCCGTAATAAAATAGAATAAGTTGA
This sequence comes from uncultured Oscillospiraceae bacterium, assembly GCA_934623545.1. Taxonomy (GTDB): domain Bacteria; phylum Bacillota; class Clostridia; order Oscillospirales; family Oscillospiraceae; genus CAG-170. The sequence continues at coordinate 989 of CAKTVN010000015.1, read as the reverse complement.
ACAAAGAGAATATAACACACCGCGCGGAAATTGTAAATTCATCTATTGCAAAAATTCCGGACATTTGCTAAAATCTCACTGGTAAATAATAAAATAAAGGAAGCTCTGATAAATCAGTGGCTGCGGACGGCGAGAGATTTTTCGTCAAGGCAAGATTTGGAAAACGAAGGAATACTTTGTGTATTTCAAGTTTTTCAAACCGCAGCATTGGCGGAAAAGATCCGCTCGTCCGCTGCCGGGGATTTATTCAGAGGTTCCGAAATACAAGTAAGGAGATGTCAATATGCCTCTGGTAACTTCTACTGAAATGTTCAAGAAGGCTTACGACGGCGGCTACGCCATCGGCGCTTTCAACGTCAACAACATGGAGATCGTTCAGGGTATCACCGAAGCGTGCAAGGAAGAGCACGCGCCGGTCATCCTTCAGGTCTCCAAGGGCGCGCGCGCCTATGCCAACCACACCTATCTGGTCAAGCTGGTCGAGGCTGCTGTGATCGAGTGCCCGGAGATCCCCATCGTCCTGCATCTGGATCATGGTCCCGACTTTGAGACCTGCAAGGCCTGCATCGACGGCGGCTTCACCTCTGTCATGATCGATGCTTCCTCCAAGCCCTTCGCGGAGAACATCGAGATCACCCGTAAGGTCGTCGAGTACGCGCATGACCACGGCGTCGTCGTGGAAGCGGAGCTCGGCACGCTGTCCGGCATCGAGGACGACGTCAAGGTCGCCGCACATGAGGCTTCCTACACCCATCCGGAAGAGGTCGAGGAGTTCGTCACTAAGACCGGCTGCGACTCTCTGGCGATCGCCATCGGCACCAGCCACGGCGCGTACAAGTTCACCGCCGCGCAGTGCACCCGCAACGAAAAGGGCATTCTGGTCCCGCCTCCCCTGCGCTTTGACGTCCTCGAAGAGGTCTCCAAGCGTCTGCCCGGCTTCCCCATCGTCCTGCACGGCTCTTCGTCCGTCCCGCAGAACTATGTGAAGA
>CAKTVN010000014.1 GCA_934623545.1 uncultured Oscillospiraceae bacterium | reverse complement strand
TCCTTCGGGCGCGCCTCTGTGCCCGCGGCACACCCCCTCCGGAATGACAAAAATGCCGCCCTTTCGGGCGGCATCAGCTTTACTCCTCTGGAAGCATCGCATCGCTCAGCGTCTGCGTGATCGCGCCGCGGAAGAGGCTTCCCGCGTTGCCGTGCACTACGTTCAGCGCCGGGACAGCGTGTCCGAGCGGCGTATTTCCCTCCATATAGAGGTCCAGATCGAGCATGAAGACCTTTTCCTCCTGCGTCTCGCGGGCCTGGTTATTGACCCTGCGAAGCATTCCGGGACCGCACTTGATGTTGCACTTCGCACCGCCCGGCATTGCGGCGGTGACGCTCTGCTCATTCTTCAAAAACGCGCCCTCCTGCGCGTCCTCGTCGCCCATCAGACCGAGATAGCCGGGCTGGATGAGCGCGCGCCACGGCGTATCGCCCAGCCCCAGCGCGTCACGCCGGAAGGCGTTGATATAGCGCAGACCGACTCTTGAAAAATACGCCGGCTGATACGCCTGAATGAACGCGGCGAGGATGCGGTCCAGCCGCTTGGCAAACTCCTCCCAGCGGGTATAGCCGTGCGTGGAGAGGGCGATAAAGCCCTTGGTCAGACTGATCTTCCACTGCCCGTCCTGCGAGATGAACTGATGGTTGTTGACGGTCCCCTGCGGGGTGAGCTTCCCGCCGGTCTGCTGCGGCGGCAGCTGCTCGACCTTTTTCGTGTACTGCGGATAGTCCGCGCGGACGGCGTCCTGAAATTCAAACGGCGTCTGCGCCTCAATTTTCAGAATGTCCGGAAAGCGGAGCTGGCAGATGACCTCCAGCAGCATATTTTTTCTGTAAATGCAGCGTTCTTCCTGTGAAAACATGACAGCGCCTTCCTTTTCAGCTTTTTCGGATGCTTCCAGTATACAGCTTTTTACCGAAAATGCAAGCCGCGCGCCGGGCGAGACCGCAAAGGGCTATTGCGCGGCGCAGCTCGGAAGATCGTAGACCGTATCCGCCAGCGAGACCGTGTCCGCAGCAGTCATTGTGAGCAGCACGACCGTGATGCCGTCGGCTTGCAGCGTCTGGATGAGCGACTGGATCCGGCGGCGCAGCATCCAGTCGCAGCCGGCAAACGGGCGGTCGATGAAGACGAGCTTCGGGTGCATCAGAAGCACGCGGTAATACACGAGATCATACAGCGCGCCGGTGGACAGGGCGTGCAGGTCGCGCGCGTGGATATCGGCGCCGATGCGCCCGCCGTATTCGCGGAGGATGCTGCGCTCGATGCAGCTTCGCTTGAGATGCGCACGGCGCTTCAGATCGAGCAGCATACACAGATTGTCCATGTAGGACATATCGGGGAAGAGCTGCTCCTGCAATGGGTGCGAGGGTATGAAGGCGACGCTGCCGCGCAGCCGGCGGGCGCAGTGCCCGCGGTACGGGATGCCGTCCAGAAAGATCTCGCCCGCGGCGGCGGGGCGGGAAAGGCTCATGATGCGCATGATGTCGTCCGAGGCGTTCCCGAGCCGGTCGACCAGTACGGCGCAGCTGCCCTTCTGGACCTGAAACGAGACGCTTTTCAGATGCGGCGAGCGCACGTTCCGGAACTGGAGGAGCGTCTGCGTGGGATGCGCGGCGTGCGCCGGGGCGGGCGGCGGGGAGAGAAAGGGCGCGAGCTGCGCGTCGTTCATCTCCGCCTTGGTGAAAATTTTGACGATGCTGCCCCGGTCCATCAGTGCGAGACGCTCACAGACGGAAAAGAGCTTTTCCGCGTGGATGCCGACATAGAGAAACGACATTCCGCGCGCGGAAAGCCTGCGCGCATAGTCAAACAGCGTGTCGAGCTCCGTCTCGCTCAGATAGGATTCCGGCTCCCAGAGGATGATGAGATTCTGCCCATGGATGTAAGCGCAGAGCATCTCAACGATGCTGCGCTCGCCGGGGGTCAGCGCGTCGCTGGTGCTGTCGGCGGAGAGCGGAAGATCGAACTCGGACAGGAGCTTCTCCGCGCGCGCGGCGAGCGTGCGGCGGTGATAGAGCCGCGGATGGGGCTTCGCGCCCATCTGATAGAAGTTTTCCGCGATGGACACGCCCGCGCACAGGCGGCAGGTCTCGTCGACGACAAAGACCGGATTTTTGGAATTGTCGTTGTAGCGGTAGGTGTTGACCAGGTGCCCGTCGAAGTAGATGTTGCCGAAGTCGATGGGGCGGTTGTGGCAGATCAGCTCGATGAGCTGCGGAAGCCCGAGCGAGCTGATGTGCATGAGCCCCATGATCTCGCCCCGGTAGACCGTGAGGTTGACATTGCGCAGGATGGTGCTGTCATTCTGGAATTTCGAGACATGGTCCAGCCGCAGAAGCTCATAGCGCATCAGCCGGTTCCTCCCTCGATGTGCAGCGGAAGCGTGACGACGACGTCTGTCCCGACGTTGGGCGAGCTGAAGATGTGCAGCCCGTATGCCTCGCCGAACAGGAGCTTGATGCGCGTGTTGACGTTGATGAGCGCGATGCCGTTGCGGTTCGGCTTGTCCGACTGGATCTCGTCGATGGAGATCATGCTGAGCTTCTGGTTGAGCGCGTCGCGCTTTTCTGGCTCCATCCCGAGCCCGTCGTCCGAAACGGTGACGATCAGGCGCTTCTGCGTCAGCTCGATCCGGATGCGCAGCGTGCCGGTCCCGAGCTTTGGCTCAATGCCGTGGTAGACTGCGTTTTCGACGATCGGTTGAAGCGTCATCTTCGGCATGAGGCAGCGGTATGCCGCCTCCGTATCCTCCGGCGGCGACTCGATGACGAGATTCAGCTTGTCGCCGAAGCGGTAATGCTGGATGCGGAAGTAGTTTTCGATGTTCATCAGCTCCTCCTCCAGATGGACGAGGTGATTGACATTGAAAATGCTGTAGCGGAAGAATTTCGCCATTGCCTCGGTCATGTTCGCAAGATCGTCCAGCCCCGACGCCATCGCCTCGCCGCGGATGCTTTCGAGCGTGTTGTAGAGAAAGTGCGGGTTGATCTGATTTTGCAGCGCGAGGTACTCCGCCTGCTTTTTCGAGATATCCAGCAGTGTGTTGCGGTTCACGATCTCGGAGAAGCGGCGGATCATCTGCTCCTCGGCGGGGCAGAAGTAGTGCCGCTGCTCCAGCGGCGCGTCATAGGTGTAGCCGGAGGCGAAAAGGATCATGGTCTTCTGGATCTCGCGGTAGGGCAGGTAGATATAGCGCACGAAATACACGGTCAGCAGCGCCAGAAGCAGCAGCGCCGCCGGCACGATGTACAGCTGAAGCGTGTCGCGGCAGAGCAGCAGCGAGATGAGCAGAAACAGGAAGACGCCGAGCGATGCGGCGAGCAGAAAAATCACGCGCGACGTCAGATAGCTGGTGGGCTGTTTTTTCATGCGATCAATCCTTCCTGTAAAGCTTGCGGAAAACGCGCGGATGCAGCCCGTTGAGCCTTATGAACGCGCGCTTGAAGGCGGTAAAATCGGAATATCCGGTCAGAGCGGGGATGAGGCGCAGCGGGATGCTCGCGTCGCGGAGCAGCTGCTTGGCGTGCGTGATGCGCACCTCGGTCAGATAGTCCTCGAACGAGCGCTGCATCTCGCCGGCAAAGAGCGCGTCGAGGTCGCCGATGCCGGTCGCCTGCTGCAACTGCTGTAAGGTCAGGCGCTCGGCATAGTGGTGCTCGATGAACGCGCGTACCTGCTCCAGCTCGTGAAAGCGACCGGTCTGGCGGTCGTTTTCGACGTTCGTGATGGCGCTGCGGAAGAAGTCCTCCGCAGCCTGAAGAAGCTCGTCCAGCGTGGCGCAGCAGCGCAGGATGCGGGCATACTGCTCGGCAAAGGCGTCAAAATCCGGAAGCGTTCCGCCGTGCAGACTCAGCCGGTACCAGAACGACTGCACGATGTGATGCAGCGAGAGCCAGCAGTCGCGCCCGTCCAGCGTGCCGCAGACCGGCTGGATGCTGCGCCGGAGCGTCTGGAAGCATTCGCGCACGCGCTCAGGGTCCAGCGCGGAGGCGGCGGCGTAAAGCTCCTGCTGAAACGTGGTCCAGCAGGGGAGAACGGAGAGCCGTGTGAGCGGAGTCACGCCGGTCTCTGAGACGCCGCTCTGCGACGGGATCAGGCTTTGAAGGCTCAGCTGCTGGGTGGCGCTCCACGCGCCGCGCAGCGCGGAAAGAGAGGTCGCGAGCGGACCGATGGTCGGTGTCAGCACGGTCTCCGGAAAGACGAGGATGCTGCAGCAGAGCTCGTATTGCAGATTGCGCAGGCTCCGGCGGACGGCGGTCTGAAGCGGAGCGGGGAAGTTCAGCAGAAGATACAGGCACAGGTCCTCCGTGTGATAGCACGAGAAGACCTCCTGCGGCAGAAAGCGGGTCAGAAGCATATCCAGCCGCTGCTCCAAAAGTGAGAGCGCCTTTCCCATGTGGTCGTAATTCCGGCTGCAAAGGCGGAAGATCGCGGGGAGATAGCAGCCCTCCTGCAAGCGCAGACTGTAGCGCAGATCAAGCTCTGTCTCGGAGACGGCGCGCGCCGCGGCGGAGGAGAGAAAATCCGTAAACAGCCCGGGGCAGCAGATGCTCCGCGCGCCGGAAGGCAGCGAGGATGCGTCCGGATGCACCGGCGCGCCGCCGGTGCGCGCAAGATAGCGCGCCTTCGCCTTTTTCACGGCGGAGTAGAGCTCCTCGCGGTCGATGGGCTTGAGCAGATAGTCCACAATGTCAAAATCGAGGATGGACTGCGGATACTCGGCATAGTGATAGCCGCTGATCATGATGAAGTCCGTGTCCGGGCTGATCTTCCGGATGATCCGCACCAGCTCCGAGCCGGGGCAGCCCGGCATCCGCACGTCGGAGATGATGAGATCCGGATGGAAGCTCTGTGTCAGCTCGATGGTCTCAAAGCCGGAGTGCGCGGATTTGACCTGCTCGATGCCGAGCGCGTCCCAGTCGATCAGATCGTGGATCAGCTGGCAGACCTTCTCCTCGTCGTCGCAGATGATGACCCGCATTTGCATCCCTCCTCCAAAAAATGATTGCTTGCATTGTAAAGAGTTCTGCCGGGATTGTCAAGCCGCCGCGCGGCTCAGAGGGCGGCTTCCGGAGAAGAATGGATATTTTGAACAAAATGCGGCGACGGAATCATGCAAAATGACGAAATCCACAAAATGACCGGGAAAGGTGTGCGCGGAATTGAACGAAGCGCACAGAAAGAGCGGGAAATATGACACCTTTCCGGGATGTAGTTACCTTTTATTTTGACCGCAAATCGGTAAAATAGAAAATGAAAAAAGCGTCGGCGGACGCCGACACCACTCTTTTGCGATTGGAGAAATGAAAGATGCAGGAACCGAAATTATTTGCACTGCTGCCGGAGGAGTATGTTTCCACCCCGGACGGAATGGAGCCGGATATCAACGGCGACCTCATCCTGTCGTGCCCCAATTTCGCCGATCTGACGATGCCGAGCTGCATCGTCCGCATCAGCAAGGACGGGACCATCCGGAAATGGTTTGACGTGCCGAAGAACCCCGTGACGAACGAGGCGCGCTCGATGGGCATCGCCTTCGGACCGGACCACGACCTTTACATCGTGGACAATCAGGGCTGGACGGGACTTCCGGAGCTGAAGTTCCAAGGACGGATCCTGCGCGTGCGCATGGACGGCGACCGGATCGAGAAGGTGACGACCGTCGCCTACGGCATGGAGCACCCGAACGGCATCCGCATCCGCGACGGCTATATGTACGTGACGCAGAGCACGCTGGAAAAGGTCAAGACGGAAAGCGGGAACCTTGCCAGCTGCGTATACCGCTTCGCGCTGGACGACCATGACATCGCGATCACCAACACGCTCGACGACCCGAACATCTTCGCGCTGTTTGAGACGAAGAACCCGGCTTGCCAGTACGGCGTGGACGGCATCGTGTTTGACCGAAACGGCGACCTTCTGATCGGCAACTTCGGCGACGGCGAGGTCTACCGGCTGAAGATCGGTCCGGACGGAAGCCTGATTGAAAACAAGCCCTGGGCGAAAAACCCCGAGGAGCTGAAGTCGACCGACGGCATGACCGTCGACGAGCACGGCAACATTTACATTGCGGATTTCTCGGCAAACGCCATCGTCCGCGTCTCTCCGGACGGCGAGGTGCGCCGCGTCGCGCAGAGCCCCGACACCGACGGCTTCCACGGCGAGCTGGACGAGCCCGGCGAGCCGTGCATCTGGGACGGACGGATCATCGTCTCCTGCTTCGATCTGGTCACGGACGACGGAAAGGTCAACACCGCGCACGAGATGCCCGCGACGATGAGCTGGCTGGACATCGAGCCTTGAGACCTTGAAGAGGATGGAGGAAGAGTCGTTTGAGCGAATACATACTTGAAATGACCGGCATCAAAAAGCGCTTCGGCGGCATTCAGGCGCTTGGCGGCGTGAATTTGCAGATCCGCCCCGGCGAGGTACACGCGCTGCTGGGCGAAAACGGCGCCGGAAAGTCCACACTGATGAAGATCCTCGGCGGCTCTTACAGCAAGGACGAAGGAACCATTTACATGGATGGCAAAGAGGTCGACCTCTCCTCGCCGGAAAAGGCGCGGAGCAACGGCATCGCCGTCATCTATCAGGAGCAGGCGCTGGTCGACTGTCTCACGGTCGCGGATAACATCATGATGGGGCAGTTCCCGAGCAAGGGCGGCGTCATCCGCGAAAAGGAGATGCGCCGGAAGGCGCAGGAGGCGATGGAGCAGGTCGGCGCGAGCTTCAAGCCGCAGACGCCGCTGGAAAAGCTCGGCATCGCGCAGAAGCAGTTCGTCGAGATCGCGAAGGCGGTCGCGCTGAACGCGCGCATTTTGATCATGGACGAGCCGACCTCGGTCCTGACGCTGCCGGAGACGCAGGTCCTGTTCGCGCTGATCAAGAAGCTCCGCGCGCAGGGCATGAGCATCATCTACATCTCGCACCGGCTCGAGGAGCTTGCCGAGATCGCGGACCGCTGCACCGTCCTGAAGGACGGAACCTATGTCTGCACGAAGGATTATAAGGACGTGACGAAGGACCTGCTCATCGAGTATATGACGGGGCGAAAGATCAAAAACATCTATCCCGAGCACACAAAACAGGCTGGTGAGGTCTGTCTCGAGGTCAAAAACCTCTGCGGCAAGCGCTTTCAGGATGTCTCCTTCCAGCTGCGCCGCGGCGAGATCGTCGGCTTCTCCGGGCTGGTCGGCTCGGGGCGCACCGAGGTCGCCAGAGCCATCTTCGGCGCGGACCGCTATGACAGCGGCGAGGTGCTGCTCGAGGGCAAAAAGACGAATTACAAGATCGCCAGAGACGCCCTGCGCGACGGCATCGTCTACATCACCGAGGACCGCAAGGGCGACGGGCTGTTTTTGCAGATGTCGATCTCCAATAACATCGTCAGCTCGATCCTCGACCGGGTGGCGCACCACGGCGTGCTCGACCCGAAGGCGGAGAAGGCGGGCTGCGACAAGTACATTCAGGAGCTGCGGATCAAGTGCGCGGGCGGGCAGCAGCCCGTGGGCGACCTTTCCGGCGGCAATCAGCAGAAGGTCATGATCGCGCGCGCCATGATCACGCAGTCAAAGGTCATCATCATCGACGAGCCGACGCGCGGCGTGGACGTCGGCGCGAAGACGGAGATCTACAAGATCATCCGCGAGCTTGCCGACGCGGGCGCGGCGATCATGGTCATCTCGTCGGAGCTGCCGGAGGTCATCGGCATCAGCGACCGCATCATTGTCATGCATGAGGGCAGGATCAAAGCCGAGATCGGCTGCGCGGACGCGACAGAGCAAAACATTTTGTCCTATGCGACAGGAGGAAATTGATATGGAGAAAGAAAAGAAGATGACCCGGTTCCGCGAGTCGCAGGGCGGTATGCTGTTTCAGAAATACAGCGTTTTTCTGGTGCTGTTCGCGCTGATCATCATAGCGTCCATCATCTCAGACGCGTTTTTGAGCTATCAGAACATCATGAACGTGCTGCGCCAGATCTCGACCAACGCAATCCTCTCGCTGGGTCTGCTGCTGGTCATCATGACGGGCGGCATGGACATTTCGATCGGCTCGATTGTCGGCGTCAGCTCCGTTCTGCTGGCGACGCTGTTCGCGCCGGAGTCGGCAAGCGGTCCGATGGCGTTTCTGGTCCGCTTTTTCGGCGGCATGATCTCGAAGAATGCCGGCGGTCTGCTGCTGGCGATCCTGGTCATTCTCGTTTTCGGCGCGCTGTTCGGCGCGATCAACGGCGTCGTGATCTGCAAGGCGCGCGTGCAGCCGTTCATCATGACGATCGGTACGCTGACACTCTACCGCGGCGTTGCGCTGCTGCTGACGGGCGGTCTGCTGGTCTACATGGACAGCGACACCTCCTCGCTCGTCGAGGTCATCGGCAAGGGACGCGCCGTGCTGAACATCCCCAATCAGCTGTTCGTGCTGCTGGCGGTCGCGATCGTGGTAGCGTTCGTGCTCAATAAGACGGTCTTCGGGCGCAGCCTGAAGGCGATCGGCGGCAATCAGGAGTCGGCAAGACTGGCGGGCATCAACGTGGATTTCCACAAGATCGCGGTCTATACCATCTGCGGCGTCTGCGCCGCGGCTGCCGGCATCCTCGCCACGGCGCGCACGACCTGCGGCGACCCGAACCTCGGCACGAGCTATGAAATGAACGCCATCGCAGCGTGCGTCATCGGCGGCGCAAAGCTCAGCGGCGGACGCGGGACCGTGATCGGTACGCTCTGTGGCGCGCTCATCATCGGCATCATCAACAACATGATGAACCTTGCGGACATCAACACCTATTATCAGTATGTCGTCCGCGGCGGCATCGTCATTCTGGCGGTCGCCTTCAACTCGAAGGAAAAGAAAGCCTGATTATTCCAGAAGGGAAAGCCAAAACCGTAAACCGGGCGCTTCGACGCCTGAATAAAAAAAGGAGATAAAAAATGAAACGTAGACTGCTCGCACTGATTCTTGCACTGGCAATGGTCCTCGCCTTTGCCGCCTGCGCCTCCAGCACCGCGACCAAGGACGCGGACAAGAAGGACGCGGAAACCAGCACCGCTGCCCCCAGCACCGACGCTCCTGCCGCGGAAGACACCGCCAAGGAAGAGACTCCCGCAGCCGAAGAGTCCGAGAAGAAGATCTATCATCTCGGTATGTCCATCGACACCACCAACCAGGCATGGCGCGCAGGTCTTGCGGAGAACGTGACCACCGCGGCTGCGAAATATGACAACGTCGAGCTGACCGTGACCGACGCCGGCGGCAGCGTGGAAAAGCAGATCTCCGACGTGGAGGACCTGATCTCCAAGGGCGTGGACGCCATCCTCCTCAGCCCGGCGGACAGCCAGGGTCTGACCTCCGTCTGCGCGGACGCCTATAACGCCGGTATCCCCGTCATCGTCCTGGACCGTGAGCTCAAGGGCGAGGAGTGGACCTGCTTCATCGGCGCCAACAACTGGAACATCGGCGTGGACGTCGGCAACTACCTCGTGGAGATGATGACCGAAAAGGGTCTGACGAATCTCGTCATCATTGCCGGTTCCGCCGGCGACTCCCCCGCATATGACCGCACCCAGCCCGTCTATGAAGCCATCGAGGGCACCGACATCACCGTGATCGCCGAGCAGCCCGCCGACTGGATGCAGCCGAACGCGCTGGAGGTCATGGAGAACCTGCTTCAGGCTGACATCGGCAAGAACGAGATCCAGGTCGTTTACGCGGAGTGCGACTCCATGGCGCTCGGCTGCCTGCAGGCGATCGAGGAAGCCGGCAGAGACGACATCCTCGTTGTTTCCATCGACGGTCAGAAGGAAGCCTTCCAGGCGATCATTGCGGGCACGATGAACGCCTGCTTCACCTATCCGTTCCCGGGCGAGCTCGGCGTTGAGACCGCGATCAAGATCATCGACGGCGAAACGGTCGACCGCGTCATCGACATGGACTCCACCAAGGTGGACGCCTCCAATGTCAATGATCTCTACAACCCCAACTCTGTATTCTAAGATTTGATTTGACCTGTATGGCAGACCCGGGCAGAGGGCATCCCTTCTCTGCCCGGGAAAGTCATAGATCCGTTCTTTTTTGACTGGAGGTATCCAAAAATGGAAGAAATGACCGTAAAGCTGACTGAAAGATGCGAGCGGATGCGCGACAGGCTGATCCGCACCGACCCCATCATCTGCCCCGAGCGCGCGGTGCTGTGGACGGAGTCCTATCGCCAGACCGAGTCCGAGCCGCCCGTCATCCGCGCGGCGATGGCGCTGAAGCACACGCTCAGCAATATGACGATCCATATCTATGACGACGAGCTGCTGGTCGGCAATCAGGGCAGCGCCCTGCGCGCCGCGCCGATGCACCCGCAGATCAATCTGTGGTTTTTGAACGAGCTCAATCAGTTTGAAAAGCGCACGAGCTCCCGCTTCCTCATTTCGGAGGACGCCAAGCAGAAGCTCCGCTCCGTGGAAAGCTACTGGCGCGGCAAGACCGTCTATGAGCGCACGATGGCGCTGCTGCCGCAGGAAGCCGTTGACTGCATGGACAGCAAGGTCTTCACGTGCAGCTATACGCTGACCAAGGGCACTGGGCATTTCCTGCTGAACTTTGAGAAGGTCCTGAAGGTCGGCTTCAATGGCATCAAGCGCGAATGCGAGGAGCATCTTTCCAAGCTCGACTATGTCGAGCCCGAGGATTTTGACAAGATCTCCGTCTATAAGGCGGTCATCATCGCCTGCGAGGCGGTCGAGATCTTCGCTGGCCGCTACGCGGCGCTTGCCGAGCAGATGGCGCAGACGGAGCAGGACGAAACGCGCCGGCAGGAGCTTCTGCGCATCGCGTCGAACTGCCGTCAGGTCCCGGCAAACCCGCCGCGTGATTTCTATGAGGCGACGCAGTGCGTCTGGTTCCAGCAGCTGATCGCGCAGATCGAGTCTGACGGCACCGGGCTTTCCATCGGACGGCTGGACTTCTTCCTGTATCCGTTCTACAAGGCAGATGTCGACAAGGGCACGCTGACGCCGGAGTTCGCGGGCGAGCTGATGGACTCCTTCTGGCTCAAGTGCGGCGAGATCATCGAGGTCTGGAACGAAGACGACACCCGCTATTTCGGCGGGCACCCGATCTCGCAGACCATCACCCTCGGCGGCACGGACGAAAAGGGCAACGACTCGGTCAACGATCTGACCTATATCTGTCTGGACACGACGATGCGCGTGCGGATGCCGCAGCCGTCGGTCTGCTGCCGCGTCCATGCGGGCTCGGACGAGCGCTTCCTGCACAAGTGTGCGGAGGTCATCCGCGTCGGGCTCGGTATGCCCGCCATGTACAACGACGAGATCGCGATCCCGTCGCTGATGAACCGCGGCGTCTCGCTCGAGGATGCGCGCCGCAACTGGGGCGTCGCCGGGTGCGTGGAAATGGGACTTCAGGGGCAGATGTGCCACTTTGCAAACTCCGGCTACTTCAATCTGGTCAAGTGTCTGGAGCTGACGCTGAACGGCGGCTATGACGAGCTGACGAAGAAGCAGGTCGGCCCCGTCACGCCGAAGGGCGAGGAGATCACCTCCTACGAGCAGTTTGTCGACTGCTTCCAGCAGCAGTTCCGGTATTATATGCGCCGCATGACGGAGATTACGAACGTTGTCAACACCATGCACGCGCGCTGGATCACGCTGCCGTACATCACGGCGTTCACCGAGGACTGCGTCGGACGCGGCAAAGAGGTCCATGACGGCGGCGCGAAGTATAACCACGACGGACCGCAGGGCGTCGGCATCGCGGACGTTGCGGACTCCTTTGCGGCGGTCAAGAAGCTCGTCTTTGAAGAGGGCTCGCTGTCGATGCCGGAGCTGATGGCGGCGATCCACGCGAACTTCGAGGGCTATGAGGACCTTCGCATCGCGCTTTTGAAGGACGCGCCGAAATACGGCAACAACATCCCCTATGTTGACGAGATCGCCAGAAAGATCCTGACCTTCTTTGCAACCGAGGTCGGACAGTACCGCAATCTGCGCGGCGGCTGGTTCGTGCCGGGGCAGTATTCCAACTCCGCGAACGTTCCCTTCGGCGAGGACTGCGCCGCGACGCCCAACGGGCGTCTGGCGAACACGCCGATCGCGGAGGCGTGCTCTCCGAGCCACGGAAGCGAGCACAACGGACCGACGCAGGCGGCGCTCTCGGTCGCGCATCTGGACCATGTGCTGTTCACGAATGGCACGCAGTACAACCAGAAATACCATCCCAACGCGCTCAAGGGCGAGACGGGGCTCAGCGCACTGGTCGGCATCATCCGCTCCTTCTTTGAGGCGGGCGGCTTCCACATCCAGTTCAACGTCGTCTCCGCCGAGACGCTGCGCAAGGCGCAGAAGGACCCGGAGAAGTACCGCGATCTGGTCGTGCGCGTGGCGGGCTATACGGCGTTCTTCGTGGATCTCAACAAGCAGATCCAGGATGACATCATCGACCGGACAGAAATGAGCTTCCAGTAAGGACTGAGATCGAGGGTCAACAGATGGAACAAGGCAAAAAGCTTTCAGGACGGGTCTATTCGATCCAGCGATACTGCATTCACGACGGACCGGGCATTCGGACGGACGTTTTTCTGAAGGGCTGCGCCCTGCGCTGCCCGTGGTGCTGCAATCCGGAGTCGCAGAGCCCAGCGCGGGAGCTGGCGTTCTCGGCGGGAAAGTGCACCGGCTGCGGCAGCTGCTTCCGCAAATGCCCCTCCGGCGCGCTGCGCCGGGACGGCGATGGCTTTCGCATCGACAAGGAGAAATGCACGCTCTGCGGTCTGTGCGTGCGCTACTGCCCGCGCGACTGCTATAAGCTCTACGGCGAGGAATATACGCCCGAGGCGCTGCTGGAGGAGGTTTTGAAGGACGAGATCTTCTACCGCAATTCCGGCGGCGGCGTGACCGTCACCGGCGGCGAGCCGCTGATGCAGCTGGAGTTCGTGACGGCGTTCCTGAAGCTCTGCACGCAGAGCGGGCTGGATACAGCGATGGAAACGCACGGCTTCAACGAAACGGAAAAATACCGTCAGGTCGCGCCCTATGTGCGCCATTTTCTGATCGATCTGAAGCATACCGACCTTCAGAAATGCCATGCCGTGACGAGATCGCCGCTGCAATTTTCCCCGATGGAGAACATCCGCGTCCTGACGCAGGAATGCGGCTGTGAGGTCTCCATCCGCGTGCCGGTCATCCCGGGCTTCAACGACGACGAGCAGAATTTCCGGGCGCTCGCGGCGTTCGGAAAGACGCTGCTGCCGACCGGGAAGCTCAAGATGATCCACCTGCTGCCCTATCACAACCTGGGCGCGGGGAAATACGAGACGCTGGACCTGCGCTACCCCATGCCGGAGGTAAAGCCGCTGGAGGACGAGGCGCTTCTGCCGCATCTGGCGCTGCTGGAAGCGGCGCTTCTGCCGTGCATGATCGGTGGCTAGGAGAGTTAAGGAACTGCTAAAAATCGCCCTGTGTGCCGGAGCAGGCGAAGGCTTTTCGGCACATGGGGCAGCGCGGCGCGCCGCGCGGAAAGGAAGCGAAAACGATGAAATTTGAACCGATCCGGGAGGAGCATTTTACACACAAAACAGATGGGACCGGACAGGTCGCGGTGTTTTTTGAAAAGGCAAAGCTCCTGTTCGCGAGACTCGACATCGAGCCCGGATGCAGCCTGAACCGGGACATCCACCCCGATGGCGAGGAGGGTTATTACGTGCTCTCCGGCGAGCTGACGGTCACGCTGCCGGAGGAGCAGGTCGTCCGGACCGTCAAGCCGGGCGAGGTCTTCTTCATTCCGCAGGGCGTGTATCACATCGCCGCCAACACCGGAAGCGAGGCGGTCCGCGTCATCGCGGCGATCGGCGGGCACGCGTGATAAGAGGGGACCGCTGGATTCATCCGCTCCTGCGAATGGATCCAGAGCTTCCTTGAGTATACAAATCCGGGAAAATTGTGTATAATCTAATGCGCTGACAAAAATCTTCGACGACTTGGGGGATGATGTATGATCCGGGTGCTTTTCATGGACGATGAACCGCGCGTGTGCCAGCTTCTGCGGCACATCCTCCGTTGGGAAGAGCTGGGCTTTCAGATCGTCGGGGAGGCAAATGACGGCGTAGACGGGCTTGAAAAGGCAAAGCAGCTCGCGCCGGACCTTGTGATCATGGACATTCGGATGCCGGGCATGGATGGGCTGACGCTGATCCGCGAGATCAAGAAATTCTGCGCGCAGACGCAGTTTCTCATCATCAGCGGCTACCGCGATTTTGAGTACGCGCAGACCGCGCTGCGCGAGGGGGTACAGGGGTATCTGCTGAAGCCGCTGGACCGCGGCGAGCTGGAGGGCGCGCTGTGCGCGGTCCGCGAGGAGATCGTCCGGCAGCAGGAGCTGCTGCGCTTTCGCACGATGTTCGATGACAGCCGTCAGCGGCTGGCAGACCACTTTTTCCGCGAGCTTCTGCGGCAGCCGCTGAAGGAGGCGCTCACGGAGGCGCAGATCAGCGCCCGCTTCGGCTACGCCTTCCGCCCGGGCGCGTACCGGGTCGTGCTTTACAAGCCGGACACCGGGACGGGCGCGCCGCTGCCGGAGCCGCGCATCGCGCAGATGCGGCGAGAGCTTGCACAGTGGTTTTCCGCGCCCGACAGCGTGAGCGTTTTTCTGGCGGAGCGAGCTCATGTGGTGCAGATCTTCAATTATGCGCCGCAGTTTGGGGCGCTCGCGCAGATCGAGGCGGCGCGCGCCGCGCTGGCAGAGCACTTGAGACGCGAGGGAATCGCGCTCACAGCCGGAGCCGGAAGCGAGCAGACACAGCTGAAGGGGCTTTCAGAATCCTTCCGCGCGGCAGAGCGTGCGCTCCACAGCCGCATTCTGCTCGGGACCGGGCGCGTGCTCTGCGCCGACAGCCTCCCGGCGCAGCCCGGAGAGGTGCGGTTTTTGACGGTGGAGGAGCAGAAGCGGCTGAAAACAGCCGTGGAGATCTGCGACACGGAGGGCGCGCGGCAGCAGATCGCGGAGGCGATGCAGCGCGCGCTGCATACCGGATACGCGGAGGGCGACGGGCTTTACCGCCTGAGCAGCGAGATGCTGGAGATCGTGCTGGAGGTCATGAGCACGCTGGACCCGGCGTTCGACCCGCGCGCGCAGCGGCAGGCGCTGGAGGACTGCTGCGACCGAAAACAGCTCGAGGCGCTGTTTGAGCGGCTGCTCACGCAAGTGCAGGAGACGGCGGGCGGCGCGCGGTGCAGCTATCTGATCGAAAAGGCGCGCGAGTATATCGCGCAGCACTACATGGACGCCATTCAGGCGAAGGATGTTGCCGCGGTCATCAAGATCACGCCCAAGTATTTCAGCGAGCTTTTCCGCAAGGAGACCGGAACGAAATTTACGGATTATCTCTGCC
>CAKTVN010000013.1 GCA_934623545.1 uncultured Oscillospiraceae bacterium | reverse complement strand
GCGCGTAAGCGCTATAGAACGCGTCCAGCGCCTCTTTTTTGCATACTTTTTTCTGGCAAGACAGAAAAAAGTATGCCGTCGGAGACATCCCGCGCATGAAATGCGCGAAGATCAGATGTTGTAAATGGGGTGACGGTCAGTGATGGATTTGACGGTTTGAAGAATCGTTTCGCGGTTGGCGGCGAAGTCATGCACGGCGAGGCGGATGCAGTGCGCGAGCGGCTCCATGTCGGAGACGGTGAGACCGCGGGTGGTGACGGCGGGGGTGCCGATGCGCACGCCGCTGGTGAGACCGGGCTTCTGCGGGTCGTTCGGGATGGCGTTTTTGTTGACGGTGATGTGGACGCTGTCCAGACGCTCCTGAAGGTCCTTACCGGTGATGTCATGCCCACGCAGGTCGAGGAGCATGAGGTGGTTGTCCGTGCCGCCGGAGACGAGGTCGAAGCCCTCGCGCTGGAGCGCGGAGGCGAGGGCGGCGGCGTTTTTGACGATGTTTTCCGCGTAGACGCGGAAGGAGGGCTGCATCGCCTCTTTGAGGCAGACGGCCTTGGCGGCGATGACGTGCATGAGCGGACCGCCCTGCGTGCCGGGGAAGACCGCCTTGTTGAGGGCTTTGCCGAACTCCTCACGTGCGAGGATCATGCCGCCGCGCGGACCGCGGAGGGTCTTGTGGGTGGTGGTCGTGACGACGTCGGCATAGGGGACGGGGTTCATGTGCTGCCCGCCGGCGACGAGCCCGGCGATGTGCGCCATGTCGACCATGAACAGAGCGCCATTCCGGTGGGCGATCTCGCCGAGGGTCTTGAAGTCGATGGCGCGGGGGTACGCAGACGCGCCGGCGACGAGGAGCTTCGGGTGGTGCTGGCGGACGAGGTCTTCGATCTGATCGTAGTCGAGGCGACCGGTGACGGGGTCGACGCCGTAGCCGATGCTGTTATCAAGCTTGCCGGAGAGGTTGACGGGCGCGCCGTGCGTCAGGTGCCCGCCGTTGGCGAGGTCCATGCCCATGAGGGTGTCGCCGGGCTGAAGAAGGGCGGCGTAGACCTCGAGATTTGCCTGCGCGCCGGAATGCGGCTGGACGTTTGCAAATTCCGCGCCGAAGAGCTGCCTGGCGCGGGCGATGGCGAGGGCTTCAAGCTCGTCGACGATCTCGCAGCCGCCGTAGTAGCGCTTGCCGGGGTAGCCCTCGGCGTATTTGTTGGTCAGGACGGAGCCCATGGCGCTGATGACGGCGGCGGAGGCGATGTTCTCCGAGGCGATCAGCTCGATGTTTTGATTCTGACGCTTGTATTCGCGGGTGATCATGGAGGCGACGTCCGGGTCGAAGGACTGAAGATAGGCGGTGTTCTGCTCGAGAATGTTCATGAGAGGCGGTCTCCTTTATCATAAGAATGAAAATAAATAGGAAGCTCTGAATCCGTCAGCAAGAGCGGATGGCGAGAGATTTTTTGTCAAGGCAAGGTTTGAAAAACGCGGGAATACTTTGTGTATTTCTCGTTTTTCAAACCGCGGCATTGGCGGAAAAGATCCGGCAGCCGCCGCAGATGATGGATCCAGAGATTCCGAAAAAAGATGAGCGGACCGAGTTGGTTCGCTCATTGCTGTGTACAGAAAAATTTTACTGCACTCTGTCCTTTTGCCTGAGAGATTCGGCTCATGCCTTGCACCTTCGGCACTCAATTCAATGAGTTCTCCAGAGAACCCTCCTGCGTCCAGTCCGCGCGGCGTTCTGAACACGATCAGCGGGATTCCTATTCAATTCGGAAGTATTATAGCACCGTTTCTGGGAAAGTCAAGGGAAAGTCCGGCAAAAAAGGACAAAAGTCCGAGAGCGGAGAACATGAGGGGCGGGGCAGGAGGCGGGGCGGCGGAAAAATATCGCGGAAAGGAAAAGTGTTGCACGAAAGGGGGCAACTTTGGGGCGATATGACGCTAAGGGCGAAGGCGGAATGAAAGGAGACGAGGTCAAGATGCCGGAAGAAACTACAGGCAGAGCGAAAAAACCGTCTGAACGCGAACGGATCAAGAAGGAGCTTCGGAAGCTGGCGTTCGGGAAGCCGAACGACTGCGTGAAGCTCGCGCTGTGCGAGGATGTGGACATCGCGTCGCTCGACCTGTCGCTGCTGACGGAGATCCGCAGAAGCGACAAGGGGACCGTGGAGGTCAAGCTGCTCGACCGGACGAAGGCGCTGGAGCAGCTGGCGGGCATGGCGGACGAGGGCGACGAAAAGGCGGAGCGCGTGCTGGCGGCGATCCTGAAGGGCATGGAAGATGGAGCTTGAGCGCTTTTCCAAAAAGCAGCTGCGGGCGATGACCTGGTGGATGCCGAGAAGCCCCGACAGGGGCTATGAGGCGATCGTGTGCGACGGCGCGGTACGGTCGGGAAAAACGCTGTGCATGGGGGTCGGGTACTTCCTGTGGGCGATGAGCTGCTTTGACGGGCGGCAGTTCGGGCTGTGCGGAAAGACGGTGGAGGGGCTGCGGCGCAATCTGCTTGCCGAGCTGGTGCCGCTGCTGGAGGCAGTGGGAATGCAGGTGACGGTGCGTGCGTCGGAGCACCGGATGACGGTGCGTTTTGCGGGGCATGAAAACCGGTTTTACATCTTCGGCGGTTACGACGAGCGGGCGGCGGGGCTCATTCAGGGCATCACGTTCGCGGGAATTTTGATCGACGAGGTGGTGCTGATGCCGCGCTCGTTTGTGGAGCAGGCGTGTGCGAGATGCTCGGTCACGGGGAGCAAGCTGTGGTTCAGCTGTAACCCGGAGGGACCGCAGCACTGGTTTTACCGGGAATGGGTCCTAAGGGCGGAGGAGAAAAACTGCCTGCATCTGCACTTTACGATGGAGGACAATCCGTCGCTCACGCCGGAGATCCGCAGGCGATACCGCAGGCTTTACAGCGGCGTGTTCTACAGACGGTTCGTGATGGGGCTCTGGACGGCGGCGGAGGGGCGCGTTTATGACTTCTTTGACGCGGCGAAGGCGCCGCCGGTCCCGGCAGGGCAGTGGGAGCAGTGGTACATCTCCTGCGACTACGGGACGGTCAATCCGGCGTCGTTCGGGCTGTGGGGCAGGCTGAACGGCGTGTGGTACAGAACGGCGGAGTTCTATTTCGATTCGCGCGCCGAGGGGCGGCAGATGACGGACGCGGAATACGCCGAGGCGCTGAGACGGCTGGCGGGCGGGCGGAGGATCGAGGCGGTGATCGTCGACCCGTCGGCGGCGAGCTTTCTCGAAACGCTGCGGCGGGATGGGTGGAACGTGCGCAAGGCGGACAACGATGTGCTGTCGGGCATCCGGCGGACGGCGGACGCGCTCAAGAGCGGGCGGATCGTGATCTGCGACCGGTGCGTGGACTGCCTGCGGGAGATGGACCTGTATGTATGGGACCGGAAGGCGGGACACGATCAGGTAAGGAAGGAGCACGACCACGCGATGGACGATATGCGGTATTTTGTGACGGGCGTTCTGGACGCGCGCGGCGGCGGGTTCGCCGCGCGGGCGGTGGAGCGCGGAGGAGGATGAGGTGAAGCTATGAAAAAGACGGAACAGGCGCGCGCGGGGCTCGCGACGCAGCTGCGCAGCGGAGATCTCCGGTTTTCGCTGACGGATGGGACGTTCACGCTCGGCGGGGGCGAGGCGCAGGTCTACCGGGCGATGCGCGAGGCGGTGCCGATTTTGGATGCGGCGATCGGGAAGCTCGTGCGGCTGACGGGCGGGCTTACGGTCGAATGCGATGACGAACAGGCGCAGCGGGAGCTGCGGCGGTTTTTGCAGAGGGTGCCGATCGGGCGCGGGCAGTATGGGCTGGAGTGCTTTTTGCAGGCGTATCTGGACAGCCTGCTGACGTATGGGCGCGCGGTCGGGGAGATGGTCGTCTCACAGGGGCGGCTGGTCGCGGTATGCTGGGGCGATGTGACGAAGATCCACGTGCGGCAGACGGACTCGCCGCTGGATATGACGCTTGGCGTCTATGAAAGCGGCGTGTGGAAGGCGCTGCCGTATCAGGAGCTGCTGCTGTTTTCCACATGGAATCCGGACGCGGCGAATCCCTACGGCGTGTCGCTGCTGCGGGGAATGCCGTTTCTGGCGGATGTGCTGATGAAGATCTACAGGACGATCGGCGTCAACTGGGAGCGGGCGGGAAATGTGCGCTACTCGGTGGTCTACAAGCCGAAGGACGAGCGGACGGACAACGCCGCGGCGGCGGAGCAGATGGCGCGCGAGTGGACGCGGGCGATGCAGGATGGACGCTCGGGCGATGTGCGCGATTTTGTGGCGGTCGGTGATGTGGACATCCGGGTCATCGGCGCGGACGGACAGATCCTGAACTCGGAGGTGCCGGTGCGGCAGATCCTGGAGCAGCTCGTGGCGAAGACGGGGCTGCCGCCGTTTCTGCTGGGGCTGAGCTGGGCGTCGACGGAGCGGATGTCCGCGCAGCAGTCGGATCTGCTGACCTCGGAGCTGTGGGCGATCCGGCGGAGCGTGGAGCCGGTGCTGCTGCGCATCTGCGAGATGTGGCTGCGGCTGAACGGCTATGGCTGTGAGGCGGAGATCGTATGGGACGACATTTCGCTTCAGGATACGGTAGAGGAGGCGCACGCGGAGCTCTATCGGAGGCAGGCGGAGAAGATCAGAATGGAAACGGAGGGAACAAAATGAACATCCGAAAGCAGGCGAGCGTGCTGACGGCGGGGACGCCGGACGCGGAACAGCTTGCAAAGATCAACCGGCAGGCAAAGTCGCCGCTCGGGGCGGAGGAGGTCTATGTGTTCTCGGTGCGGCTGTGCGACGATCAGCCGGACCGCGACTTTGAGCGGTTCCAGACGCAGGCGCTGGAGGCGCTCGCGCCGATGTTCGTTGGAAAGACGGGCATTGTCGACCATGCGTGGTCGAGCGAGAAGCAGGTGGCGCGCATCTTTGAGGCGGGCGTCGAATATGAGGGCGGCGCGGCGTATCTCAAGGCATGGGCGTATATCCTGCGCGGGGAGAAGACGGCGGAGCTCATTCGTGAGATCGAGGCGGGCATCAAGCGCGAGGTCTCGGTCGGGTGCGCGATGGGAAGGAGCATCTGCTCGGTCTGCGGGGCGGAATACGGCAGCTGCACGCACCGAAAGGGCGAAAGCTACGGCGGGCAGACGTGCGTGGCGGTGCTCTGCGAGCCGGTCGATGCGTATGAGTTTTCCTTTGTGGCGGTCCCGGCGCAGAAGGACGCGGGCGTGCTCAAGCGCCTCGGCGGAGGCGGGCGCATCGCGGACGCGGAGCTGGAGAAGCTCCGGAAGGAGGCGGCGCTCGGGCGGGCGTACCGCAAGGAGCTGGAGGACCGGTTCGTAAGATCGGCGATGCTGCTGCGGCTCGGCATCCAGGAGGCGGCGCTGCGCGAAATGGCGGCGGCGCTGGAGCCGGAGCAGCTGCGGCAGGCAGGCGGGGCGCTGGAGGAAAGGACGGCGAAGCTGTTCGCGCCGGCACCGCAGCTGGCAGAAGGGAAAGAAACCGCGCTGGAAAAGGACAGCGCGTTTCTAATTTGATTCAGGAGGTAGAAAAATGGCAATCTGTTTTGACGCGATCGGGGAAAAGTATGTGACCTTCCTTGCGGCGGATACCGCAGTGAAGGGGCAGGTGTGCAAGGTGTCGGACAACGACACGGTGGGCGCCTGCGGCGACGGCGACGTCTTCTGCGGCGTCGTCAGCGAGTGCAAGGACGGCTGCGCGGCGGTCATCATGGGCGGCTACGTGGAGCTGCCGTATAGCGGCACGGCGCCGGCGGCCGGCTATGCGCTGCTGGCGGCGGACGAAAACGGCGGCATCAAGAAGGTCACGACCGGCGGACGAAGCTGCCTGGTCGTCCATGTGGACACATCGGCGCAGACCGTCGGACTGTTTTTGTAAGAGGAAAGGAGCAGAAAAATGGGATTTGATACGGTAAAGCTTGAAAAGGGAATGTACCGCGAGAGCGGGAAGTCCTTTACGCAGGTACTGGAAAAGCTCGACCCGAGCGAGAACTACAAGGGCACGGCGCTCGAAGGGACGGATGCGTTCCAGCGTCAGCTCAAGCGCTTTGACATCCATGCGAAGGGCGCGTATTCCGACCCGGTGGAGAAATTCTTCCGCACGATGGAATCGAGCGTGCTGTTCCCGGAGTACATCGCGAGAGCGGTCAAGCAGGGCATGGAGGACGGAAACATCCTGCCGAAGATCACGGCGACCACGACGACCATCGATTCGATGGACTATCGCAGCGTCTATTCCGTGCCGTCGGAGAAGGAAAAGAAGCTGATGCAGGTCGCCGAGGGGGCGAGCATCCCGGCGACGGAGGTCAAGACGAAGGAAAATCTCGTGCAGCTGCACAAGCGCGGGAGAATGCTGGTGGCGTCGTATGAGGCGATCCGCTTCCAGAAGCTCGACCTGTTTTCCGTGACGCTGCGCCAGATCGGCGCGTACATCCAGAAGATGCACCTTCAGGACGCGGTGAACGTCCTCGTGAGCGGCGACGGGAACAACAACGCCGCAACGTCGCTCACGATCGGCACCTCGCCGATGAGCGGGACGAAGGGCACGCTCACGTATAAGCAGCTGGTCGAGTTCTGGGCGCAGTTTGACCCGTATACGCTCAACACGATGCTCGTGCCGGGCGACACGATGGTCAAGATGCTCGCGCTGAGCGAATTGCAGGACGCCGCGGCGGGGCTCAATTTCCAGGGAACCGGCGCGCTGGTGACGCCGCTGGGCGCGGAGCTGGTGAGAAGCTCGTGCGTGCGCAGCGGGACCATCATCGGTCTGGACCGCCGCTATGCGCTGGAGATGGTACAGGCGGGCGAGGTCTGCGTGGAGTATGACAAGCTGATCGACCGACAGCTGGAGCGCGCGGCGATCACCTCGATCTCCGGCTTCGGCAAGATCATGCCGGAGGCGGCGAAGGTCCTGGTGATCTGAGTGGCGATGACGGAAGAGATCTATACAGTCGCGGAGGTGTTTGCACAGGCGGGCGAGGCGGGGCGCGAGGCGCTCCGCCAGCTGTGCGGCGCGGCGGAGGTCACGCTGACGGCAGAGCTTCGCAGAGGCATCCTTCCGGACGATTGCAGAGGCAGCTTTGTTTGCGCGGCGGCGATGCTGGCAGCGAGCCATTATATCGCCGCGCGGGCACAGAACGGGCGGTTCACAGTCGGCGATGTGAGCGTTTCGGAGACGGGCGCGGAGAGCGCCGAGGCGCTCCGGACGCAGGCGGGGCTGCTGATGCGCCCGTTTTGCAGAGGCGAGCTTGCGTTTCTGGGGGTGCGGGCATGAGAGAACGGATCGATAAGATCCTGGCACAGTACGGAAGCGAGATGCTTTTGGCGCAGGCAGACGGGGAAAGGACCGTCCGCGCCTTTCTCCAGCCGGTGACGGCGAGCAGCCGCGAGGCGGTACGCAAGGCGGTCGGACATCTGGGCGAGCTGCCCGGAGGGCGATGGGTCTACATCGGTCCGGCGGACGCGCCGCTTCGGGAGGAGGACCGGATCGTGCTGCGCGGCGAGCGCTTCCGCGTGCGGCAGGCGGAGCTGCTGGTCGTGGCGGAGGAGGCGCTGTATGTCTGGGCGCTTTTACAGAAGGATGGAGGAGAGGCGGCATGGATGAGCTGATCAGAGCGCTGATCAAGAAGCTGACGGACGCGGGGCTGACGGCAGTCAGGGCGTTCCCGGAGGGAATGATGCCGCGGCTGACGAAGGCGGTGACGGCGGTCGGCATCCGGGAGGTAAAAAGTGCGGGCGCGGGCGCATATGCGTATCTCGGGATGCGGGAGGACGAAACGGGCACGCTGCGCGCGGTGTATGGCAGGAGGCTGGAGGCGGAGGCGTTTTTGCAGGTCTGGTGCCCGCGCGTCATCGGCGGAAAGACGTGCATGGACACGGCGGAGCAGGCGATGGCGGCGCTGTCGGAGCAGGGCGGGGGCGTGCGGATCGAGGCGCTGACGATGGGTCCGTGCGTCTATGACGCGGGAAGCGACTGCTTTCAGTGTATGCTGACGGCGAAGACGCAGGCGTATCTCTACGCGGTCTGCAACGAGGACGAGACGGAGTTTACGGACTTCATACTGAAAGGAGAAGTGAAATGAGCATTCGGTATCACGAGCGCCCGGGCGTTTATTCGGATTATGACGCATCGTCGGTCACGGCGGGCGGGAGCACGGAGCGCGTCATTGCGCTCATCGGCAAGGCGGAGGCGGAAGAAGGGCTGTATACGGTCACGTCCTACGCCTCCGGCAAGGAGACCTTCGGCGAGACGAGCGAGCTTGGAAAAATGCTGGCTCTGGCGTACCGCAACGGGGCGGGAACGGTGCTCGCCTATCCGGTGGCGGAGGACACGGAGGCGGCGTATCAGGCGGCGCTTGCGAAGGTGCTCGCGGAGAAAAGCGCGCGCTTCTGCGTCATTGCAAGCGCGCAGGAGAAGGCGCAGCTGGCGCTGCGCGATGCGCTGGAGGCGGCTGCCGGGCAGCGCGGGGAGTGCATCGGGCTGGTCGGGATGCAGTCGCCGACGCTCGCGGAGCTGACGGCGCGGGCGGGCAAGCTCAATTCCGAGCGCATGGTGCTGTTGGCGCCGGACATCTATCTGAGCGGCGAGGAGAGCGCCGCGGGCGGATATCTGGCGGCTGCGGCGCTGGCGGGCGTGCTGTGCGACCAGTCGGACCCGGCGATGCCGCTCAACGGGCAGGTCTTGCAGGGCATTTCCGGCGTGACGGCGGTCTATGAGGACACGGAATACGACGCGCTGGTGGCGGCGGGCGTCACGGCGCTGGAATGCGTGGGCGGAAGAGTCAGCGTCATCCGCGGGCTCACGACGCGCACCAAGACCGGCGGCGCGGCGGACCAGACGTTCCGGGAGCTGACGACGATGCTGATCGTCGACGATGTGATCCCGTCGATCCGAAGCGCGCTGCGGGCGCGCTTTGTGCGGGCGAAGAACAACGCGCTGACGCGCAACGCCATCCGCAATCAGGTCGTGATCGAGCTGGAGGATCGGATCGAAAAGGAGATCATCGAGCGGTATGACCATCTGAGCGTGACGGCGGCGGCGGACGACCCGACGACCTGTCTGGTGGAGTTTGAGTTCAGCGTGGTGCATGGGCTCAACCGCATTTATCTTACGGCGCACATCAGCGTCTGAGAGGGAGGGAGAAAAATATGGCGGCAATGAAGATCCCGACGACGGCGGACATTTATCTGGAGGTCAACGGCGTGCGCGTGGCGGTGGTGCAGAGCTACAAGGTGACGGCGACGCGCTCGAGCAAGGCGATCTACGCCTTTGGGCAGGAGGCGCCGGTCGCGACCATCCGCGGACAGGGACAGTACCGGCTGGAGCTGACGCGCATCTACGCCACGGACGAGGCGATCCGCGACGGCATCGATTTTATGGAGCTGGAGGACTTCTCGCTGGTCGTGTGTAAGCCCGACCGGAACGTGATCTACTCCGGGTGCCAGTGGAGCCAGATGCAGGAGAGCGCAGAGGTCGGCGGAAACGTGATGGAAAAGGTCACGGTCGAGGCGGCGCGCCGGACGGAGACCGGGCTGTGATGGAAAAACGGCTGCTGCGGCTGCTCGGCGGAGCGGGGAAGGCAAAGGCGGGCGGATTGGAGCTGCGGCGAATCTCGGCGGCGGCGCTGTTGCGGGCGCAGCATGAGGCGCAGACGCTCGCGGAAAAGACGCCGGAGGCTGAGGGGCTTTGCCTCAACGCGTGCATTCTGGCGCAGGCAGCGTTTACACGAAAGGGACAGCGTGCGTTTGAAAGCGGCGCGGAGGTGCTCGGGCAGGTGCCGGCGGAGACGATCGGAGCGCTGGCGGAGCGGTATCTGACGCTCTGCCGGGAGGAGGACGCGCTCATCGGCGCGGAGGAGCGGCGGGCGCTGCGCGAGGCGCTTGAAAAAGCGCCGTATGAGCGGCTCAAGTGGCGGGTGCTGCGCGCGTTCGGCGTGCTGCCGTCGGAAAAGCGGGCGCAGGAGATGACGCGGGGCGATTATCTCTACTGTGTGATGAATCTGGCGCTCGACGAGGAGCAGACGCTGCGGCAGCTGTGCCCGGAATGCCGCGAGGAGGCGGAGCGGAACGTGTGCGTTTGCTGCGGAGCACCGCTCCCGGAGGAAAATCCGGGCTTTGACGAGAAACGGTTTGAGGAGCTGAAACGCGGTGAAGTATGTGGATGAATTGCTGCGGATGCAGGAGGCGCTTGCGCGGGAGCTGACGCAGGAGCCGGACGGCGCGCAGCGACAGCTCCGGCTGCGGCGAAATATACGGCGCGGCGCGGACGAGCCGGAGGCGGAGGACGTGAGAGAGACGTCAAATGGAGCGGAGGAGGCGGCGCAAGCCGCCCCGACCGCTGTGGAAGGGGAGACAGATCGCGGCGCACAGGCGCTGTTGGAGGAGCTGGTGCGGATGGACGCGGCGGCGCGGCGCATCGAGCGGCGCACCGCGCAGGGCGGAAGGAGCGAGCGCTCTTTTGCGCAGGAGGCGTCAGGCGCGGCGGCGCGGAGCGCCTCCGGAACGGCGGACGGCGGCGCGGCATGGCTGGGTCTCCCTGCGGCGGGGCTTTCGGAGGCAGCACAGGCGCGGGCAGAGCGCTCGATGGGCGAGATCTCGCGCTTTTTTGAGCGCGACGCGAGACGGTATGGAGGATGAGCGATGCTGAAGATGCAATACAAGAGCTTTGTATGGCCGAACAATCCGCAGAGCTATACGCTGCGGTGCGAGCGGCAGACGGCGCTTCAGAAGGTCCCGATGGGCGGGTTCACGGTACAGGAGCTCGGAAGGTCGTGCATGATCCTGCACGGCGAGGGCGAGTTTTTCGGCGCGGACGCGATGCAGCGGATGCGGGAGCTCATGCGGGTGTTCCGGCAGGAGGGCGCGGGCGTGCTGATCCATCCGGCGTGGACGGGCGGCACGGCGCTATTTACGCAGCTGCGGCTGACGCAGGAGCCGCGCGAGGACTATGTCGCGTATGAGTTTGAGTTCTGCGAGAGCGCGGGAGAGGGCGCTCAGGAGCGCTATGAGATCACGCAGCGGCGCGGACGCGGCGGGAAGATCTATTACAGCGTGAAAAGCGGCGAGAATGCGTGGCAGGTCTGCGCACGGCACGCGCTGACGATGGAGGAGCTGCTGGCGATGAATCCGTCGATCGCGAGCCCGACGGGGCTGGCGGCTGGACAGAAGGTGAGGGTGCAATGACCGGCTATGTGACGACGTGCGGCGGGGAGCGGGTCGCGCTGCCGCCGCTTTTACAGTGGAGCATCCGGCTGACGGATGGGGACCCGTGCGACAGCTTTTCGGTCGAATTTTCGCACAGCCGGAGTTTGACGCAGACGCTGTATGAGGCGGTGCGGTTCACGGCGGTGGAGGATGGGAAGACGGTGTTCACCGGGGTGGTGGACGACTATACCATCCGGCTCGACCGCCGGGGGCTGGTCGCGGAGATGACCGGACGAGGCATGGCGGCGGTGCTGCTGGACAATCAGGTGCGGGCGGCGGAATATGTCCGCGCGCAGCTGGAGGACAT
This sequence comes from uncultured Oscillospiraceae bacterium, assembly GCA_934623545.1. GTDB lineage: Bacteria > Bacillota > Clostridia > Oscillospirales > Oscillospiraceae > CAG-170. Next base: position 4,264 of record CAKTVN010000013.1, on the reverse strand, counting down.
TCTGCGCGCCTATGTGCGCCCATATGGCATTACGAGCATCCGCGCGTGCGAGATGCCGCCGGTGGAGCGGTTCGTGGTGGAGACGGGGTACACCTGCTGGCAGGTGCTGGCGGGGTTCTGCCGCCACAGCGCGGGCGTTTTCCCGCGGTTTCTGACGGACGGGACGCTGGTGCTGGAAAAGGAAACGGACGGGCAGCGGCTGCGGCTGGGGCAGACGCAGTGCGTCCGCGCGGAGGTGACAGACGAGCGGTATGGGCGGTGCTCGCAGCAGGTGCTGGTCAACACGCGCACCGGGCAGCAGACGCAGGCGCTCGATCGGGCATTTATCGCGCGCGGCGGAAGCTGCGTCAAGGTACAGGGCAGGACCGGCAATAAAGTTCGGGCGACGTGGCGCACGGCGGAGCAGCGGGTCGAGGATGCGCGGCGCGAGCGGTGGCAGGCGGAGATCTGTGTGCCGGGCGGCTTTGCGGCGCAGCCGCTCGACCGGGTGGAGCTGACGCTGCCGGAGATGGGGATCGAGGGTGAATATACGGTGCGGGCGGCGGAGACGGAATGCGGAGCGGACGGGCTGCGCTGCACGCTGAGCTTGAGGGAGTAATATGTGGCTTTCAAAGAGGATCGTACAGCAGGCGCCGGAGGATGAGGCGGCGACACTGGGGACCGTCTCCATCGGAGGGGCGGACGCGGCGGTCATCACGGACGGAGAAAAGCGCAACGCGCGGCTGATCTCGCCGGGCGGCTATTGCTGGCAGCCGGGGGCTTCGGACAGTGTGCTCGTCATCAAGGGAAATGAGCTGTATGTGCCGGGCGCGCTGCAAAGCGGCGGAGAGATCTCGCCGGGTGAGGTAATGATCTACTCGCGCGGGGCGAGCATCCGGCTTCAGAACGATGGGACGATCGCGATACAGGGCAGAGTGGAGATCACGGGCGAGGCGTTTGTCAATGGCAGGAGGGTGAAAACGGAATGACGGAAAATCTGCTGCGCGGAGGAGATTATGTGCCGGACGGCTTTGGGGGCTTTGCGCGGCTTCAGGGCGAGGAGGCGCTGCTGGCGCGGGCGCTTTTTAAGCTGGCGTGCAGACGCGGCGCGCTGCCGTTTCTGCCGGAGCTCGGGAGCCGGCTGTGGGAGCTTGGCAGCGTAAAGGCGCAGGCGCGCGACGCGGCGGCGAGGCAGTTTGCGGAGCAGGCGCTTCAGGGCATGGGACTGGAGGTCCTGCGGGCGCGGGTGCGGTCGGTATCCGACGCGCAGGCGAGTGTGGAGCTGGAGCTGGCATATGACGGGCAGACGCAGACGGTGGAGGTGACGATATGAAGGAGATCACGGAGATCTATGGGCAGATGCTCGATACGTTTGAGGAGAAGACGGGCTTTACGATGGACGACACGGCGGATCTGGCGGTGCGGCTGTATGCGACGGCCGCGGAGCTTCAGGCGCTGTATATTTACGCGGACTGGGCGCTGCGGCAGAGCTTCCCGCAGAATGCGTCCGGCGTTTATCTTGACTATCACGGGCAGCTGCGCGGCATCACGCGCAGAGGCGGCAAGAAGGCAGTGGGCGTGCTGCGCTTCAAGATCGACAGCGCACGGACCGAGGCGCTTTCGATCGCGGCGGGCGTGGTGTGCACGACGGCGGGGCTGGTCCGGTTCGTGACGGACGAGGAGTGCGTCATCGAGGCGGGAAAGCTGTATACGGACGTTCCGGCGCACGCCGAAACGGAGGGCACGGCGGGAAATGTTCCGGCGGGAAGCGTTATATTTATGACGAAAGCGCCGGCGGGCGTGACGGGCGTCACGAATCCGGCGGCGTTTCAGGGCGGAAGCGGCGAGGAGGACGACGAGGCGCTGCGGGCGAGGATACTCGACAGCTTCATCCGGCTGCCGAACGGGGCAAACGCAGCATTTTACGAGCTGCGGGCGCTGTCGCACGCGGGTGTGGAGGCGGTGCGGGTCATCCCGCGCCATGAGGGCATCGGCACGGTGGGCGTTGTGGTCGCGGCGCCGGACGGCGTGCCGGAGCAGGCGCTGCTTCGGGAGATCCAGGATGATCTGGACAGCGTGCGCGAGATCGCGGTGGATGTCAAGGTGATGGCGCCGGAGGTCCGGACCGTGGATGTGTCGGTGCAGATCATGCCGGAGAAGGGCAGAAGCTTTGAGGATGCGGCTGCGGCGGTAAAGACCGCCGTGCAGGCGTTTTTTGACGGAGGGCTGCTCGGAAAGGCGGTCTATCGCGCGCGGCTGGGGAAGGCGGTGTATGACACGGGAATGGTGGAAAATTACACGCTTTTGAAGCCGGAGGCGGATGTCGAGGCGGACGAGCGGGTGCTGCCGCAGCTCGGCACGCTGACGCTCACGCAGGAGGAGACGGCATGAGCGCGGCGGAGGAGCTGGTACGGCTGCTGAAGCCGCTGGGCGTATACAGCTTCCGCGAGGGAAGCTTTTCACTGGGCGAATTGCAGGCGCTGGGGAAGACGCTCGACACGGCGAGGACGTGGGCGGAGAAAATGCAGCGCGAGAGCATCGTGCTGACGGCGGAGGACGAGGGGCTCGACCGGATGGAGGCGCTCTTCCGCCATCGCGTGCGGACGGAGGACACGGCGGCGCGGCGCGCCGCGATCGCGGGCTTTTTGCAGATCGGCGGGGACGGCTTTACGCTGAGTGCGCTGAACCGGTGTCTGGCGGCGTGCGGCGCGGGATGCCGCGTGGAGGAGACCGGTGAGGTCAATCGCGTTCGGGTGCGGTTTCCGGGCGTGATGGGCGTGCCGGAGCAGTTCGCGGAAATTCGGAATGTGGTCGAGGACATCCTGCCGTGCCAGCTGGATATTTTCTATTATTTCCGGTACTGCACGTGGCAGGAGACGGAGGACTACAAGCTGACGTGGGGCAGGCTCCAGACGATGCGGTGGCAGGAATGGATGCTGTATCACGAGGGCGTGCCGGAATAAAAAACGAACGCCCTGCCGCTTTGCGGCAGGGCGTAATGGATGCGGGAGAAGGTTTATCGGCGGTAGCGGAGAATGTCATTTGCGACCGGGGTGTAGAACAGGCGGGCGACCGCATCCGGCTCGCGCGTCTGGGCGAGGATCCACATCAGCTTGCCGACGACGGCTTCGGTGGTCATGTCAAAGGCTTCCAGGATCTGCGGACAGCTCTGGATTTGGCGACCGACTTGATAGACGCCGACGTCGCTGCCCTCGTTCTGGACCTGTGTGGTGAGGACGATGGTTTTTCCGGCGGCAAGACCGTCGTGCAGCACATCGAGAAAGCCGCTGCCGGGGTAGCCGGGGACGCCGCCGACGCCGAAGCTTTCAAGGATCAGGGCGTCGTTTTCGCGGAGCATATACGCCGCAAGGCTTGCCGGGACACCTGGGATGAGCTTGAGCAGAGCGACCTTCTCATCGAGCCGGTCGTAGAAAACGGGCGCGGCGAGGCAGGCGTTTTCGATATACTGAAGCAGATGACCGTCCTGAAGCGTGGCGAGGCAGGGGTAGTTGATGCTGGAAAACGCCTCGTAGCTCTTGGAGCGGGTCTTGCAGGCGCGCGTGCCCTCTATGACCTTGCCGTTGAAGACGATCATGACGCCGTGCAGACGCTCGGAGCAGGCGCAGACAAAGGCATCGGTCAGGTTGATCTTGGAGTCGGTGGAGTCGAAGCTGATGGGCTTCTGCGCGCCAGTCAGAATGATGGGCTTTTTCGCGCCCTGAATGAGATAGGAGAGCGCGGCAGCGGTATATGCCATGGTATCGGTGCCGTGGCTGATGACGAAGCCGTCGTATTGGTCATAATGCGAGCGGACAGCGCGCGAAAGCATGACCCAGTTTTCCGGGCGGATGTTGGTGGAGTCCAGACTGAACAGCTGGACGCAGTCGACATGGCAGAGCTCGGAGACCTTTGGAACGAAGGAGAGCAGCTGCTCGGATGAGAGCGCGGGGCTCAAGCCGTCCTGTCCGAGCTGGGAGGCGATGGTGCCGCCGGTGCCGATCATCAAAATGTTTTTCATGGTGTGTGACCTCCTGATCAGGATCGGGGATAGTATAGCACGGGAGAGGGGAAAAGGCTATGGGAAAATCGTGCCCGGAGGACGCGATTTCGTCACCCGAAGGGGCGACGCCTCTTCCCGCGTCCGGAGGACACAAAAAAACGCATCCGGAGGATGCGGGAGGCTTTTCGCGCACGAAGTGCGCGAGGAGCGATTCAGCCCCTTTTTCTTTGCGCGGCAAAGAAAAAGCCGCTGGCGGTAAAAAGAAAACGCCAAAGGGGGATTTCG
>CAKTVN010000012.1 GCA_934623545.1 uncultured Oscillospiraceae bacterium | reverse complement strand
AGCGAATACAGGTCCGTGCGCGCGTCGACGTGCGCGCCCTTCGCCTGCTCAGGCGAGATGTAGTGTACGGAGCCGAGCGCCTCACGCGTGAGCGTATTCTGCGCGGTCGCCATCTGGGCGATGCCGAAATCGGCGACCTTGACGCTCCCGTCCTTCAGGACCATGATGTTGTGGGGCTTGATGTCGCGGTGGATGATGCCGCGGCTGTGCGCGTGCTCCAGCGCCTTTGCGATCTGCGTCGCAAAATGCAGCGCCTCGCGCCAGTTGAGCGTCCCCTTCTGCTCCATATACTGCTTGAGCGTGATGCCCTCGATCAGCTCCATAACGATGTAGTCGATGTTCTCTGCGTGCGACACGTCGTAAACGGCGACGATGTTGGGGTGCGAGAGCATGGCGACCGCCTGCGACTCCGCGTGGAAGCGGCGGCGGAACTCCTCGTCCTTCAGCAGCTCTTCCTTCAGTATTTTAATGGCGACGAGGCGATTCAGCCGGTTGCAGCGCGCCTTGTAGACGACTGCCATCCCGCCGGTCCCGATCAGCTCCAGTATTTCATATCGGTCATCCAACAGCCTGCCTATGTAACGATCCATAAGTAGCTCCTTTGTCAGACAGCAGCCAGAACAACCGTCACGTTGTCCGGCGCGCCGCGGTTTTTGGCGATGTCAAGCAGCCGCTCGCAGCAGGTGCTCTTGCGCATTCCGTGTGCGACCTCAAACAGCATCTCCTGATCCGCCATTTCGTTTGAAAGCCCGTCAGAGCACAGAAGCAGGCAGTCGTCCTTCTGAAGCTCCTGCACATACACATCCCCCTCGACCGAGGGCTCCGTGCCGACCGCGCGGGTGATGAGATTCTTTCCGGGATAGGTCTTTGCCTGCTCGCGCGTCAGCTCACCGCGCTGGACCATCAGCTCCACGATCGAATGGTCGCAGGTGATCTGCTCCACGCCGTGCGCGGAGAAATGATAGGCGCGGCTGTCGCCGACGTTGATGACGACCGCCGTATTTTTGAGGAGAAATGCCGCTGTGAGCGTCGTCCCCATTCCGGCATACTCGTCCGAGAGCTGCGCGTGCTCATAGACCGCCTTGTTTGCGATCTCCAGCGCGCCGCGCAAAATGGCGCTCACGCGCTCAGTCCCGACGGCGAGCTTCTGGCTCCGGCGCACCTCGGCGACAAACGCCTCGACCGCCATGGAGCTTGCGACGTTGCCGGACTTTGCGCCGCCCATCCCGTCGCAGACGATCATCAGCGCCCGGTCGTGCCCGAAATTCACGATCTCAAACGCGTCCTGATTCTGGCTGCGGATGTTGCCCGGATCTGTAAGTCCCCAAATCTGCACGGTCATTCCTCCCTGCCGGTTTTTTCGTACTTCCTGCGCAGCTGCCCGCAGGAAGCGTTGATATCGCTGCCGAGCGTGCGGCGTACCGTCGCGGTGACGCCGTGGCGCTCGAGAATTTCCTGAAATTTTGCGATCGCCTGCCGCGAGCTGCATTGCAGCCCCGACTCCTCGACCGTGTTGAGCGGGATCATGTTGACGTGCGCCGCCATGCCGTGAAGCCTGCGCGCCAGCAGCTCCGCCTGCTCCGGCGCGTCGCTGACGCCGCTGATCATGGTGTATTCAAACGACACGCGCCGCCCGGTGATCTCATAATACTCGCGGCAGGCGTCCAGAAGCGCCTCAACGTTCCATCGCCGGTTGACGGGCATGATCTTATTGCGGCTTTCGTCGTCCGGTGCGTGCAGCGAGACGGAAAGCGTCAGCTGAAGCTTCCGCTGCGCGAGCAGCCTGATCTTGTCGACCAGACCGCAGGTCGAAAGGCTGATGTGCCGCATCCCGATGTTGAGCCCATCCGGGCTGTTGACCAGCTCGAGAAAGCGCATCACGCTGTCAAAATTGTCCAGCGGCTCGCCGATCCCCATCAGGACGATGTTCGAGATCTCCATTCCCGAGTCCTTCTGCGCAAAAATGACCTGATCGAGCAGCTCTGCCGGCGTCAGCCGCCGCACCAGCCCGCCCAGTGTCGAGGCGCAGAACTTGCAGCCCATCGGGCAGCCGACCTCAGAGGAGATGCAGATGGAATTTCCGTGATGATACTGCATCAGGACGGATTCAACGCAGTTGCCGTCGGACAGCTGCCAGAGGTATTTGATCGTGCCGTCCTTCTGTGACTGAAGCTTCCGGGCGATCTTCGGCGCGGTGATGAAATACAGCTCGCACAGCTTCTGCCGCAGCGCCTTGGAAAGATTCGTCATCTCGTCAAACGACGTCACGCCCCTGTGGAGCCACACATAGACCTGCTTTGCGCGGAACGCGGGCTCGCCCAGCTCCTGAAAGGCGGACTGCATTTCCGCCAGCGTCATGGATTTGAGGTCCTGTTTCATAGGTGTTTCCTCATCTTGCAGATAAAAAAGCCGTCTGTGCCGTGTATATTCGGCAGCAGCGTCAGCATCCCGTCGTTCTCAAGCCCGGAATTTTCCGGAACGGGGATGGCTTCGGGCGTAAACTCCGGATGTGCGCGCAGAAAATCCTCTGCGACCGCTTCGTTCTCCCGCCGGAGGACGGTACAGGTGCTGTAGATCAGCGTGCCGCCGGGGCGCACATACGCGCCCGCGTTTTCCAAAATGGCGCGCTGGATTTCCGGCAGCCGCTGAAGCGGCTCCAGCGCCTTATAGCGGATGTCAGGCTTTTTGCGGATGACGCCGAGCCCCGAGCACGGCACGTCCGCGATCACGGCGTCCATTTTGTCGAGATACAGCTCGCACCGCTCCGTTCCGTTCTGGGGCGCGGTGCGGATGATGGAAATGCCGAGGCGCTCCGCGCCCTTTTCGATCAGCGCGAGCTTGTGCGGATGAATGTCGCAGGAGAGAATTTCGCCCCTGTTTTCCATCTGCATCGCCGCCGCGAAGCTCTTGCCGCCGGGTGCGGCGCACATATCGAGGAGCGTCATTCCCGGCTGCACGCCGGAGGCAAGCGCCGCAAGATGCGCCGCAGGGTCCTGCACATAGACGCGCCCATCGCGGAAGGCGTCCAGCCGCTCAAGATTGCCGGTCCCCTGCGCAAAGCGGCAGCCGGGCAGCCACGGATGCGGCATCAGGGCGACGCCCTGCTCGGAAAGCTCGGAAAAAACGGCTTCCGCGTCCGCTTTGAGCGGATTTGCGTGCAAAACAGTCGGCGCGATCTCATTGTCGGCTTTCAAAAGCGCCTCGATCTGATCGCCTCCGACGCTTTCGCGCAGCAGCTCCACCAGCTCCTGCGGGTGGCTGTAGCGCGTCGCGAGATCGGGCGGCTGCGGAAGCGCCTCGCGGCTTCGCGCCAGCGTGCGCAGCACGCCGTTGACCAGCCCCGCCGCACGGCGGTTGGCATACGCCTTGCACTGCTCGACCGCCTCATTTACCGCCGCCGAGACCGGCACCTTGTCCAGAAAGACGATCTGAAATGCGCCCAGCCGCAGGATATCCAGCACGACGGGCTGTAGATCGCGGAGTTTTCCATTCAGAAAATGCGCGATATAAAAGTCCAACAGCAGCCTGTTTTGCAGCACGCCGTAGCAAAGCCTGCTCGCAAACGCCGCATCGCGCGCATCCAGCCGGTCGCGCAGAATATATTCCTTCAGTGCGCCGTCGGACCATGCGCCGCTCCGGCGCGTTGCGATCAGCGCGGAAAGCGCTGTGGTTCTGGCATTCATGCTCAAAATTCCTTAAATCGTAATGGGATGCCCGCGGAAATAATCGGCGGCGCGCATCCGTTTGCCGCCCTCCGCCTGAAGCTCCGCGATGCGCAGCACCGCTCCGCCGCCGCAGGCGATCTCCAGTCCCTTTTTGTCCAGCGCCAGAAGCGTCCCCGGCGCCCTGTCTGTCTGCTTTCCCGTCGGCTCGACGCGGAAGATCTTGAAGCGTTTGCCACCTAGCTCCGCCGTTGCGACGGGCCACGGGATGAGCCCCCGGACCTGATCGATCACATAACGCTCGCACTGCGTCCAGTCGATGGGTGAAAGATCCTTGGACAGCATCGGCGCGTAGGTCGCCTTGGCATGATCCTGTGCGGTGCGCTGCGCCGTCCCGCTTTCGATCGCGCGGACCGTATCGCATGCAAGCTCCGCCGCGATCTGCGCGAGCCGCGCCATCAACTCCTCCGAGGTCTCCATCGGCTCGATGGGCGTTTTGCGAATTTCGATCACATCGCCCTCGTCCATGCCTGCCGTCAGATACATGGCGGACACGCCCGTCTCGTCGCAGTGGTTGAGGATCGACCATTGGACCGGTCCTGCGCCGCGAAGCTCCGGCAGGATGCTCGCGTGCATATTGATGCAGCCGTATTTCGGGATGTCCAGCACGCGCTGCGGCAGAATTTTTCCGTAAGCCACGACGACGATCAGATCGGGCGCGAGCGCCCTCAGCTCCTCGCAGACCGCGTCGTCGCGGAAGCTCTGCGGCTGGTAGACCGGAAGACCGACCGAAAGCGCATATTCCTTGACCGGCGACTGCGCCAGCTTCATGCCGCGGTTTTTCGGCGTGTCCGGCTTGGTATAGACGCCCGCGATCTCAAAGCCCTGCTCATAGAGCCGCTGAAGGCACACACGGGCGATGTCCGGCGTCCCCATATAAACCAGTCTCATCGGTTCTCCTCTTCCTTCGCCATCATCTCGTCAAGCTCCTTCTGCGTGAGCATCCGCTCCGCGACCTCGGTGTACATCTGACCCTCCAGATGCGCGACCTCGTGGCAGAAGCAGCGCGCGATGAGCTCGTCGCCCTCATATTCGTACCAGTCGCCCAAGCGGTCCTGCGCGCGCAGCACCACATGATTCGGGCGCGTGACGATACCATACTGCCCCGGAAGGCTCAGGCATCCCTCCAGTCCGGTCTGCGTCTCCTCGCTCGTCTCGATGATCTCCGGGTTGACCAGCTCCAGATCCTCGTCTCCCGCGTCCACGACGACGACGCGGCGCAGCACGCCGACCTGCGGCGCGGCAAGCCCGACGCCGTTTGCCTCGTGCATCGTCTCGATCATATCGTCGATCAGCGTCGCAAGCCGGTCGTCAAAGCGCGTGACCGGGCGGCATTTTTTAGTCAGAACGGGGTCTCCCACCGTTACGATCGTTCTCAGCGCCATCGAAATATCTCCCTTTAATCGTATGAATTGACGTCGGCGAACGCGCTGACGCCTTTGTTGTTTTTGTCTGTAAAGAATGCCCGCAGGTGCCATGCCAGCAGCTGCCGCAGCGGGCGCGAATTTTTGCACATCAGCGTCAGCCGGTAGCGGTAGGTGTAATTGACCTTCGCCACCGGAGCAGGCGACGGACCAAGCAGCTCCGCGCCCGCGACCTCGTCCGAAGCATTCAGACTCGCCTGAAGCGCATCGCGAAACCGCACCGCCGCGTGCATGACCTGCTCCTCATGGATGCCCGTAAAGGTCAGCAGGAAGATGTCGCGCAGCGGCGGAAAGCCCCGCACGCTCCGGATGCCGCTTTCCAGCGCGTAAAAGCCGTCGTAGTCCTGCTCCGCCGCGAGGCGCAGCACCGGATGCTCCGGCGCCATCGTCTGGATGAGCGCCATGCCCTCGGCGCTGCCGCGCCCGGCGCGCCCGACGACCTGTGTAATGAGGGAAAACGTCGTCTCGGCGGCGCGGAAATTGTCCACATACAGCGACATATCCGCGTCCACGACGCCGACGAGCGTCACGTTCTCAAAATCAAGCCCCTTCGCGACCATCTGCGTGCCAAGGAGGATCGGGATGCGCTCCTTCCGGAAGCGGCTTAAGATCACCTCGTGGTTGTTCGACGCCGTCACCGTGTCTGCGTCCATCCGCAGCACACCGGTGTCCGGGAAAAAGTAATGCAGCTCCTCTTCGATCTTCTGCGTGCCCGCGCCGACCGGCTTGAGCGCGCCGCCGCACTGCGGGCAGCGCTGCGGCAGCGGATGCGAGTAGCCGCAGTAATGGCACATGAGCCGTCGGTTGACGGAGTGATACGTCAGCGATACGCTGCACCGCGGGCACGTCGGCGCCTCGCCGCACTCGACGCAGACGAGGCAGCGGCTGTTGCCGCGCCGGTTGAGAAACAGGATCGACTGCCGGTCCTGAAGGATATTCTCGCGCAGGCGCTCCTCCATTGCGCGGCTTAAGGAAGCCGGATTGCCGCTGCGAAGCTCCTGCTTCATGTCGACGATCTCGACCCTCGGAAGCGCCCTGCCGTTGTACCGGGTTTTCATTGTATAGAGCTTATAAACGCCCGCACGGGCGAAAAACATACTCTCGATCGACGGCGTCGCGGAGCCGAGCACGACCAGCGCCTGCTCCTGTACGCCGCGGTAGATCGCGACCTCGCGCGCGTGATAGCGCGGCGCGTTTTCGGACTTGTAGGTGTGTTCCTGCTCCTCGTCGACCAAAATCAGACCGAGGTTCTGAAGCGGTGCGAAAACCGCCGAGCGCGTCCCGACGACGACGCGCGCCGCGCCGGAACGGATGCGCCGCCATTCGTCATACCGCTCGCCGACGCGCAGCGAGCTGTGCAGCACGGCGACCTGCTTGCCGAAATGAGACGTGAGCTTCGTCAGAAGCTGCGGCGTCAGCGCGATCTCCGGCACCAGCAGAAGCGCACCCTTGTCCTCCTCAAGTACACGGTCGATCAGGCGGATGTAGACCGCCGTCTTGCCGCTGCCCGTGACGCCGTATAAAAGCGCCACGCCGGGCTTTTCCTCCCGCATCTGGGATGAAAGGCCGTCATACGCCGCCTGCTGCTCGGGGGAAAGCTCCGGCGGAGAGAGAATTTTGTCCGGCGTTTTGATCGCCGTCCGCAGCACCTCGCGCTCCGACAGCTCGACATAGCCGAGCGTTTTCAGCCGCTTGAGCGTCGTCATCGACGCGCCGGTCAGATAGCAGACCTCTCTGCACGCGCCGCTCCCGACGGTACACAGAAGCTCCAAAACCGCCTTTTGCAGCGGCGCGCCGCGGCTTTTCTTCTGCGCGAATGCCATCGCCTCCTCCGCCGGAGCGCAGAGCGAGACGATCTTTTCCGTCTTGCCGCCGGTGCGCTGCGAGATATCCATCCCGGAGGTGATGAGCTTGCGCGCCAGCAGATAGCGCAGCGCATTCAAAAGCGCCTGTTCGTCTTGAAACTGCTCGCGCAGCGCAGGGAGCCCGGCGCTGCCGCCGTAATCCTCCAGTGTCTGCATCACACGCAGCGCCGTTTCGTTATGCGCAGCAGCGGTATGCCAGTCGCGCGCGTCGCGCACGACCGTATAGGTATCCGTCGCGCGGAACCAGAGCCCCGCCGGCAGGATCGCACGCGCCGCCTCATAATAGGTGCAGAAATAGCGCTCGCGGATGAACGCTGCCATCCGCAGCTGCCGCTCCGTCAGGACCGGCTCCTCGTCCAGCACGCGCTCGATACGCTTGAGCTTCTGCTCACCGCCCTCATCCAGCTGCAAAACGATGCCCTCGCACGGGCGGTTGCCCCGCCCGAATGGGACGAGCACGCGCATCCCCGGCTGGACCGGCATATTCTCCGCAATGAGATAGGAATAGGGCTTGTCGATGGCATACAGCGCCGCAGAAACGGCGATCCTCGCGATCATGAAACCCCTCCCTCAAGAATGCGATCAAGGCGTAGGCAAGAGCTTGCCCGCGCCTTGCGTTGTATGGGAATCTCTGAATAAATCCCCAGTGGCGGGCGAGCGGATCTTTTCCGCCAATGCTGCGGCTCGAAAACTTGAAATACGCAAAGCATTCCCGCGTTTCCAAACCTTGCCTTGACGAAAAAACTCTCACCGTCCACGGCTGCTGATCGAGTCAGAGCTTCCTTTATTCAGTGCTCGTACTTGTCTTTCAGCGTCGCGACGAGCTTTCCGTCTGCGACCTCGCGGATGGCGAGCGTAACAGGCTTGTCCGTGAGCGGCTCGTGCGTGATCTCGGACTCGATGGAGATCTGACGTGCGCGATGCGCGACCACGTTTACAAGCAGATAACGGCTGTTGATGTGCTCCAGAAGACTGGACATTGCGGGATAAAGCATACAAATCCTCCTAAAATCTCAATGGATCGGCTCCATGTTTTTACGTTTTTCGGTGTTCATGATCTCCAGCACCCGGTTTACGGCGCTGTCGACATTGTCGTTCATGACGACATAGTCATATTTTCCGGCTTGTCCGCACTCCCATTCGGCGCGCTTCAGCCGCTCCTTCATCACATCGGGCGCAACGTCGCCGCGCACGGAGAGACGGTGCGAAAGCTCTGCAAAGGACGGCGCAGTGATGAAGATCAGCACCGCCGAGGGGACCTTGCGCTTGACGTTCAGCGCGCCGACGACATCCAGGTCCATCACCACGTCGATCCCCTTTTTCGTCGCCTCCTCGATCGGAGCAAGCGGCGTTCCGTAATAATTGCCAACATATTCGGCGTATTCCAGAAGCGCGCCGTCGGCGATCATCCGCTCAAACTGCGGCTTCGTCACGAAATAATAGCTCACGCCGTTCTTTTCGCCGGGGCGCATCGCCCGCGAGGTCGCGGAGATGGAATACTGCACGTGCTCCTGCTCATGGACGATGCGGTTCAGGATGGTATTCTTCCCAACGCCGGACGGACCGGAAACGATAAACAGATTTCCCTTCATTCCGCATCCACCTCCGGCTCTTCCTCCGCAGAAAAATCAGCATCCATCCGCACGGCGAGCGTCTGCGGCGCGATCGACGACAAAATGACATGGTCCGTGTCCATCAGCAGGACCGCCTTTGTACGTCTGCCGTAGGATGCGTCGATGAGCATCCCCCGGTCGCGCGCCTCCTGCACCACGCGTTTGATCGGCGCGGATTCCGGGCTGACGACGGCAAGGATACGCGACGCAGCGACCGCGCTGCCGAATCCAATGTTGACCAGCTTCATGACGTCCTCCGGTTATTCAATGTTCTGGATCTGCTCACGGATCTTTTCAAGCTCCGCCTTGATCTCGACCACGGTGCGCGCCTGCTCGAGGTCGTTGCCCTTCGAGCCGATGGTATTCGACTCGCGGTTGAACTCCTGAAGCAGGAAGTCAAGCTTGCGCCCAATCGCGCCGCCACCTGCCAGCATGGAATCGAGCTGCGCCAGATGGCTGCGCAGGCGGACGGTCTCCTCGTCCACGGCGATCTTGTCGGCGTAGATGGCAGCCTCCTGCAAAATGCGCCCCTCGTCGATGCTCGTGCTTTGCAGCACCTCCTGCATCTTTTCCGTCAGCCGCGTGCGGTATTCCGCCAGCGTCACGGGGCTGCGCTGCTCGACCTTCTCCACAAGGGACAAAACCGTCGCCGCGCGGCTGCGGACATCCGCCTCGAGCGCCGCACCCTCGGCGGTGCGCATGGCGGTATACTTCTCAAGCGCCTCGTCCACAACGCTCAGAATATCGCCCGTCAGCTTTTCCTCGTCGTCCTCCGCCTTTTCCACCGTAAACACATCCGGCAGGCGGCTGAGCGCCGTGACGGAGATGTCGTCGCGGACGGAATATTCGGAGGCGATGGCGCGCATGGCGCTTAAATAGCCCTCTAGCACCGGGCGATTCAGCCCGACGCGCAGCTGCGTGTCCTCCATCATGTTGACGGCGATGAACACGTCGACCTTGCCGCGCGAGACCGCGCCCTTGATACGGGCTTTGACCGCGTCCTCGGCATAGCCATAGAGACGCGGCATTTTCACGGTGCAGTCGAGATAGCGGTTGTTGACGGAGCGGATCTCCGCGGTGATCTCTCTGCCGTCGATGGTTTTGACGGCACGGCCGTAGCCGGTCATACTCTTGATCAAATCAGTTTCCTCCGTACAGCAAGGATCCGGCAGCGACCCGCGCCGCTGCCGGTCCTGAATGCGTGTTATTCCTCGGCGGTCTTCTCCGCCAGCGAGACGACGATGGTGTAGTCGCCGATGACGCCCGCATCCGGGAAGCCGTCGATGTAGACCGTCACGGGGACGGAATTTGTACCGGGGATAGAATAGTCCGCGAGGTCCGCGACCAGGCGCAGATTGTTCGACGTGATCTTGGCGATGTCGCTCTCCGACGCGCGGATGGTGACCTGGACCTGCTTGGTCATGCTGGTCGCCTCAAGACCGTCCGGCTCGTGGATGAATGCGATGTTGGTCGCGCGGATGACGGCGGTCGCCTTGTTGCGGATGGTCACGGTGACGTTTGCCTGATCGACGCCGCTGATGTTCTTCGTGTCATTTGGGATGACGACGTCAAACGGAAGCGTCGCAGAGTTGGATTCCAGATCTGCCAGGTCGATCGACCCGAGCGTGATCTTGTTGATACCGTCGAGGACGGCTGCGTCGCCGGAAAGCGTGATCGTCGGCGGATCGATGCTGATCTTGGTGTCCTTGCCGGTCGCACCGCCGCCGTCGATGATCTCGACCTCCAGTGCGACATCCTTATACTTGACGACGCTGAGCGTCAACTCAAGAGAATCCACGTCGACCGAAAGATTCGTCATATCGACGGCGTTGCCGTCCTTGTCGCACAGCGTATACGAGACCGTATCCGTCGTCGTGTGGTCGAGATTGGTGCGGCTGACCACGACTTTGGCGCACGCGATCGAGCTGACCACGTCCTCCGGTCCCGTGACCTGCACGACGTCAAAGTCAAACGAGGTCTTTTCGAGCATATAGCCGTCCGCGACCGACACGCCGGTAAAATCTCCGACGATCTGGACCGGCTGCGAGACCTGCCTCTGGATGGTGATGTTGATGGCGCTCGGCGTGCGGCTCGCAGTCGTGATGCCCGCGTCCTGCACGGAGCTCGGCAGGCGCAGCTCATACGTCATGGAATAGCTCTTCGCCGAGCGGATCTTTGAGACGTCGACGACGGCTGTGATCTCGTCCTGCTGCTGAAGCAGCTTGTTGAGATCGGCGTTTTTTCCATGGAACTGCGCCGTCACCGTCGTATCCTTTCCGTCGGTGATGATCAGGCTCTGATCCTCCCGCAGCACCTCCTCGCCCGAGAAGGTCACGGGGATGCCGTTGATGGTGCGCTCGCCCTCGGGATTCACGACGGTCACGACATAGATCCACAGGACGCTCGCGGCGATCAGCGATACGGCAAACAGTAAGATCTTATTTTTCTTCATGGTGCGGTTCTTCCTTCTTCGCAAAAAGGCTCCGGAGCCGGTCGATGAGATTTCTCTTTTTGCCGTCCTCTTCGGGCAGCAGCTCATTTGTCAGCAGCTTTTCCAGCGTCTGCGGCGCAAGATGGCGCTTGAGCATCCCGCCGATCGCGACCGAGATGGTCCCCGTCTCCTCGGAGACGATGACGACGACCGCGTCGGACGCCTCGCTCATGCCGATGCCCGCACGGTGGCGTGTACCGATGTCGCTGGAAAGATGGGTGTTCTCCGACAGCGGCAGCACGCAGCCCGCGGCTGCAACGCGCCCGTTGCGGATGATGACCGCGCCGTCATGCAGCGGTGAGTTCTTGAAAAAGAGGTTGCGCAGCAGCTGCTCGGTGACCTTCGCGTCGATAAGCGTGCCGGTCTTGAAATACTCATCCAGCGAGGTCTCGCGCTCGAATACGAGCAGCACGCCCACACGCTCCTTCGCCATGATCTCGCACGCGGAGACCGTCGCCTCGATCGCACTTTGCTCTACGCTGCGGTTCGTGACGGAATCAGAAAGGCGGAGAAACGTCTTTCCGCCGAAGCGCTCCAGCGCGCGGCGCAGCTCCGGCTGGAATACGATGACCAGCGCGATCACGCCGACCTCGATGATCCTCGTCATGATCCAGTTGAGAGCGTACATATGCAGCACATCCGTCAGCCACGTCACGATGAGCAGCAGCAGAATGCTGCGCGCAACGCGCGAGGCGCTGGTCGAGCGGATGAGCAGCATGACTTTATATATGATAAATGCAACAACAAGAATGTCTACGACGTCCATGACGTTGAGTGTCGGGATGGCGTAGCGCATCTCCTGGAAAAAGCTCCTGATGGCAGACATAAGCATTACTCCTGCTTACTTTTTATACTCAGGAACGATTATACTCCAAAATGTCCCGGTGCGCAAGTGCCCGCACAAGTCAAATTCATGCGCCGTCAAAATTTTTTCAGCGCCCGGACGAACGCATCCACCTCTCTGGCACGGTTTTTCGCGCAGAAGCTCACGCGTACCGTCCCGGTCTGCATGGTCCCGGCGCTTATGTGGGCGCACGGTGCGCAGTGAAGCCCCGCGCGCACGGCGATCCCCTGCTCCGCAAGTCGCTGCGCCGTCCGCTCGCAATCCTCATTTCGCAAAAGAAAGGACAGTACGCCGCTCTGCGCCTCACCGCAGAAGACCTCCGCGTCCGAAATTTCCCGCAGCCGCTCCGCCAGAAGCGTGCGCAGCTGCACCTCGTGCCGGAAGATCGCCTCCGTCCCGCGCCCGGCTACAAAATCGAGCCCCGCCGCAAGACCGTGAATGCCCGCGACATTGTGCGTCCCGGCTTCGGCGACGTCCGGCAGCAGATCGGGCATATCGGGCAGCGCCGAGAGGCTCCCGCTGCCGCCCTGCATCAGCGGCTCCGGCTTGCGCCCGCAGACGAGAATGCCGGTCCCCTGCGGACCGTACAGCCCCTTGTGCCCCGGCATGGCTAGGAACGCCGCGCCAAGCCCGCGAAGGGAAAGCGGCAGAATGCCCGCCGACTGCGAGGCGTCCACGATCAGCGGGATCTCGCGTTCGCGGCAGAGTGCCGCGATCTGCTCGACCGGCAGGATATAGCCGAACACATTGGAGACGTGCGTGCAGACAGCGAGCTTCGTCTCCGGCGTGAGCGCTCGGGCAAATTCCGCCAGCGTATCCTCCGGCGCGAACAGCCGCCGCCCTGCGATGACGGTATCCGCGCCGAGATAGTGCAGCGGGCGCACGACCGCATTGTGCTCAAAGCCCGAGATCACGACGCGCTCGCCCGGCTTTACAAGCGTCCGGATTGCAATGTTGAGCGCGTGTGTCGCGTTCATGGTAAAGACGATCTGCTCCGGCGCGGCGTCAAAGAGCGCCGCCGCCTTCTCCCGGCAGGCGTAGACCGCCTCGGCGGCAGCCATCGCCGGCGCGTGCCCGCCGCGCCCGGGGCTTGCGAAGTGCTTCATCGCATCGCGCACCGCGCGCCCGACGGCGGGCGGCTTGAGAAGCGTCGTCGCGGCGCTGTCAAAATAGATCACAGCCGCACCTCCTCCATCGAGCCGCTGCGGTAGGCGCGGTAGAGATGCGCGTACGCCATCCCTTTTTCCTTCAGAAGGTGCAGCGCGCGGATGCCGTCGCGCGCGCTGACGCGCAGCGTATAGCCGCAGCCGTTCGCGCTCATGCGCTTCGGCGCTCTTCCGACGGGGGCGCGGATGCCGTCGGCACTCAAAACACTCCGTGCGCTCTGCGCTGCGGTCAGAGAGCGGAATGTGAAAAGATATTCAAACATAGAAGTATTCCCTCCCGCGCCCATTCTATGCGCGCAGCCGCCGTTCGGCTACGTTCGCGTTTTTTCGCTGCTGCGGCGCTTGCATTGCCGGCGGGGCTCCTGTATAATGAAGAAAGAGAAAGAATTTGTGCTTACAGGAGGATAAACCGATGTTCTGTACAAACTGTGGAAAGCCCCTGCCGGACGGCGTCCGGTTCTGCACGAGCTGCGGCGCGCCCGTCGAGGCTGAACCCTCGCAGCCCCCCGCAGCTGCCCCCGCCGCGCCGCACTATGCCGCGCCGGTGCAGAAAAAGCCACGCCGCACGCTTTTGACCGTCGCAGCGATCGTCGTGCTGCTGGCGCTGTGTGTGTTCGGCGTCTCTCGGCTGCTGCTCACACCGAAAAATCAGCTTGGGCTCGCACTCAAGAAGAGTATTTCCGCCTATAACGACGCTGCGGAAAAGGTCCTTCCGTTCGACGCATCCAAGCTTGCGAAGGAACGGAAATTCAGCCAGGAGCTTGCGCTTTCGGTCGTGCGCGTCCCAGACGCGGACGAGCTTCGCGACTTCGGCGTCCGGATGCGCGTCGACGCCGACCTCAAGTCCCGCTACGTCGGGGCGGAAATGGCGCTCACGAACGACGCAGACTCACTCATCACCGCGCGCCTCGCGCTCGACGGCGACGAGATCTACGCCGCCTGCCCGGAGCTGCTGGACAGCCGCTATTACGGCGTCAATACGAAGACCTTCGGCGTCGATCTGCTCCGCTCAGACTTCGGAAGCGAGGTCGACGAGGAGTTCGGCTCTATGAGCTTCAACCTTTTTGACCTTGCTGAGACCTATCTTCAGCCGAAGGAGCTGGACAAGTCCGTCACCGACGCATTTCTGGATGCCATCGAGGTCGAAAAGGACGGCACGGAACGCATCGATGTGAACGGCGCCTCGACCTCCTGCACGCGCTACCGCGTGAGCATCCCGCGCCGCGCGCTTCAGAAATACACCGAGGCGTGGATCGGCAGCTATACCGATGTCTACGGCGCGGAGAATCTGATGGCGATGTTTGAAGCGATGGGGCTGCCGGAGTACGCGCTGAGCGAAATGAACGATTCGCTGGAATATGAGCTTGGAAACACGGAGGATGAGATGCTCGACAGCCTCGACGAGCTGTTTGACGCGATCGGCGACCTCGATCTGGACGTCTATGTCAGCGGCGGGCGCGTCGCGGGCTTTGACTGCGAGACCGAGATCGAATACAGCGACGTCACCCTCTCTGGGCGCTTCGGCGGCGGCAAGAGCTATGTCGACGCGCTCAGCCTTTCGCTCGACATCGACGGGTCGCAGATGCTGCTCGAATCCACGGGCAATCACGCGCTGCGCGACGGGACCTACACCGACGAGACCTGTCTGACCGTCGACGGCGAGGATGTCTTTGTCAGCAGCTGCTCGTATAAGCCCTCTGCCTCCGGCAGCAATTTCTCCTACGATCTGAAGATGACCGCGGACTATGACACCGTCCGTCTCACCGCAGATGGGCGCGTCGAGGCAGATAAGCACACGCTGAACGTCGCACTGGATGAGCTTTCGTTCAAGTACGGCGGCGAAGCGGTTGGCACCTTTGGCGTAAATTATGTGCTCTCTTCCTATGAAAAGAGCTTTCACGCGAAGGACGTGACAATGCTGCTGTCCATGACGGAGGACGATCTCAACGCCCTCGGCGAGGAGATCACTGCGAACGCCGAGCGCTGGGCAGAGCGCTACAGCGATCTGTTCTACGCATTTTACTGAGATCATCATATTCTAACAGGCAAACAGGCGCCGCGCCCTCTGGTGCGCCGCCTGTAAAAACAGAAAGGAGCCATTTTATGCAGTCCTGCCGCCGCTGCCGCTGGGCAGACCCGAACGACGCGGACTATCTGCGCTATCATGATTTGGAGTGGGGCAAGCCGCACCACGACGACGGCTATCTCTTCGAGCTGTTGATTTTGGAGTCCTTTCAGGCGGGGCTCTCATGGGCGTGCATTCTGCACAAGCGCGAAGCCTTCCACCGCGCGTTTGACGGCTTCGATGTGCGGAAGGTCGCAGTCTATGACGCCGAAAAGTGCGCGGCGCTGATGCAGGACGCCTCCATCGTCCGCAACCGCCGCAAGATCGACGCCGCCGTCAATAATGCGCAGATTTTTCTGCGCATCCAGTCGGAGTGGGGCAGCTTTGACCGCTACCTCTGGCACTTTACGGACGGGCTGGTCATCCGGCATGACGACGGCGTTCCGTGCGCGACCTCTCCCCTGTCCGACGCCGTTTCCGCCGACCTGCGGCGGCGCGGCATGAAATTCGTCGGCTCGACGGTCATTTATTCCTATCTCCAGGCGACCGGCGTCGTCAACGACCATGAGCCCGGCTGCAATTTCGTCTGAGAAAGGAGCCGCATCGATGAAGCAAAGCACCGCATGGCGCGTCAGCTTTGATGGAAGCCTGTATCACCAGCGCGGGCGCGCCGGACAGGAGCTGCGCGTCGACAAGACCATCCTCTGGGGCGATAAAGCAGTCTATGTTCCCTCGGTCTATCTCTGCGGCAAGGGGCTGGTCGTCGATCTTCTGCTGCGCACGGACGCAGAAGCGCTCCGCGCGTTTTACGCGAAATGGGACCTCACGCCGGAGCATGACGGCTCGGATTTCACCCCGGAACAGTGGGCGCAGTGCAATTCTGAAAACCCGCTTCAGCTTGATCACCACGCCTTTGCCTGTGCGAACCGGAAAAAGCTCCGCTCCTGCGGCGCGAGCGCCGACTGCTGGTCGCCGCTCTATCCGGATGCGTCCGACAAGGCGATGCACGCGGCGATGGTGCACTACGGGCTTGACCGCGCCTGCGGCTGGCAGCTGTGGCGGCACCGCTTCCGCTGGGCGACCGCTCGCCGCCCGGAGCTGCGTTCGCTGACGCTGACGCTCTGCGCGGACAGCGTGTTTCTCCCCGGTCCGCGCTTTCAGATCGCGTCCGGCGCGTCGCTGGATTTCATCCATCCCGAGACCGGCGTGCGCCACACGCTGCTTGCAGAGGCGCTTTCCCCGCAGACGCTTCCGCCCGAAATAACGGAACGTTCTCCGCTTGGCACGCAGCGGCTTCCAACG
>CAKTVN010000011.1 GCA_934623545.1 uncultured Oscillospiraceae bacterium | reverse complement strand
AATCGCGTCTCATAATGATCTTCATATTAAAAACTTCCATTCCATGAATGAAAGTTTTTAATTGAATATCAGTATCAAACGGAAAACAAGCGAAGCGTTTTCCGTTTGAGCGCTTGTCAAAAAAGCACTTTTTTGACAAGCGCAAAGGTCGCAGCTCCGGTTGGAGTTACGACCTGTTTTTTATGCCCGCGGGACTATACTTTGTCCATGGAAGCAAAGCCTGCGAGAGGGGGAATGCGTGTGACGGTCTATCTCGATGAGCTCGCCGCGCTCAACACGGCGCTCAACTATCTGCTCCTGGCGGGGAGCGCGCGGCTCGGCGGCGGGACGCTGCGCCGGTGGAGGCTGCTTGCGGCGGCTGCGTTCGGAGGGATTTATGCCGCGGCGGCGATGGCGCCGGAGCTTGCATTTCTCCGCGTGGGCGGGATGAAGGCAGCGGCAGCGGCGGGGATGCTTTTGATCGCGTTCGGCGCGGCGCGGCGGACGATCCGGCTGGGGGCATTGTTTCTGGCACTGGCGTTCTGCCTCGGCGGGACGGTGTTTCTGTGTACGCAGGCGTTCGGCGGGGGCGTTCTGCTGCTGGCGTCGGGGGCGTATTATCCGGTTAGCACGCTGGGACTGCTGCTTCTGGCGGGCAGCGGCTATCTGATCGCCTATGCGGTCTTTTCCCGCATCGCCGAGCACGGCGGGGGAGAGATCACGCCGCTGCGGCTGAGTCTGAACGGAAGAAGCGCGGAGCTTCGCGCGCTTCGTGACACGGGAAACACCCTGCGCGACCCCATCACGAACGAGCGCGTGCTGGTCGCAGACTGGCAGACGCTGGCGCGCCTTCTGCCGGAGTCGGCGATCACGGCGCAGGCGCTGCAAAGCCCGGACGCGCTGATGCGCACGCTTGCGGAGCGCTATCCGGCGCTGCGCTTCCGACTGATACCTTATCGGGCGGTCGGGACGCAGGCGGGGCTGCTGCTCGCGGTGCGCTGCTCGGCGGAGCAAAGCGGAAAAAGAAAGCAGATCTTGACGGCGTTTTCGCCGACGCCGGTCTCGGACGGCGGGAATTTCAACGCACTGACAGGAGGGTGCTTATGAACAAACTTGGGATCGATCTGAGAAAAATTCTGGAACGGCTGGGGCTTTTGCCGCCCGCGAAGCTCATGTACATCGGCGGGAGCGACGTTCTGCCCCCTCCGCTGAAGCCGGCGGAGGAGCAGGCGCTGCTGGTGCGCCTCGCCGCCGGGGACGAGACCGCGCGGCAGACGCTCATCGAGCGCAATCTCCGGCTGGTGGTGTACATCGCGCGGCGGTTTGAGAACACCGGCATCAACATCGAGGACCTGATCTCGATCGGCACGATCGGACTCATCAAGGCGATCGGGACCTTCCGGACCGACCGGAACATCAAGCTCGCGACCTATTCCTCGCGCTGCATCGAGAACGAGATCCTGATGTACATCCGCAAAATCTCCGGGCAGAAGACAGAGGTCTCGCTCGACGAGCCGATCAACACGGACTGGGACGGGAACGAGCTGCTGCTGTCGGACGTGCTCGGGACGGATGGCGACACGGTCATGCGCCCGATGGAGGACGATGTCGACCGCCAGCTCCTGCGTCAGGCGCTGGAGCGGCTGCCAGAGCGGGAAAAGCAGATCATCACGATGCGCTTCGGGCTCGGCGGAAGCGGGGAGAAGACGCAGAAGGAGGTCGCGGAGCTGATGGGCATTTCGCAGTCGTATATCTCGCGCCTGGAAAAGCGGATCATGATCCGCCTCCGTCGGGAGATCTCGCACCAGATCTACGCATAGAAGCAGACGCAAAAAGCCCGCCTGCGCTTTTGCGCGGGCGGGCTCGCTGTTTGTCGTGTATTTCGTCAAAGTCTATATGGCTCCGGCGTGTCGAAGGTCTCGCGGAAGCGCGCATAGAACGACGCGGGCTCTCCCGCGGCATCGAGGTGCGACAGGTCGCCGAAGCGCGACAGGCGGAAGATGGCGATGCCGCGCTCGCGCTCTTCGGTGGTGATGACGCTCACGCTGCTCGGAAGTGCGACAAGATGGTGCCACAGCGGGACCGGCGAGCAGTCGAACAGCCGCGAGAGCAGCACGCACTCCAAGCCGAAGTGGCAGAAGAGCAGCAGATTGTCCTGATTCGGCGTCTCAGCGTAATAGAAATGGTCGCCGCGCACGTAGCCGTGCCGCGCCAGCAGCGCGTCAAAGCCATCGATGACCTCGCGATAGACCGCCTCGACGCCGCTTTCGCGGTATGCCGGAGCCTCAAACCAGTGCTCCGGGTCGTAATACAGCGGCTCGCGTGCCCACATCGAGGGCATGAGATCCCAGCCAAGCCCCTTCGGGTGGTATTTCGTATCGATCCGGAAGCTGAGATCGAACTCGCGCAGCCAGGGAAGCGTCTCCGCCTCCGCGTCTGCGGCTTTCAGCGTCAGGGAGGCGGTATCCTGCGCGCGCCCGAGCGGCGAGAGATAGTAATGCGCGTTCGGGATCTTCGAAAGGCGCGGCGCGAGCAGCTTTGCCTCGCGCCAGCCCTTTTCGGTCAGCGAGTCGCGGGCGTAATCCGGCTCTGCGTGGCGGATGATGTAGATCGTCATTAAAAGGTCACCTCTGAGATGGTTTGTATTTTGAAAGGTCAGGACTGCGCGTTCTCCGAAGAGGCGTACCGCGTGTAATATTTCGTCGTTTTCTGCCGGTAGAGCATCAGAAGCCCGCGGACGCACAGCTCAGTCGCCATTGCGATCCACATCCCATGCAGTCCGAGCCTGCGCACCAGCAGCAGCGCAAGCCCGAGCCGGACGATCCAGATGCTCCCGAGGTTCATAAGGCTCGGCACGAAGGTGTCGCCCGCGCCGCGCAGCGCACCCGCCGCGACGATGGACACGCCGTACAGCGGCTCTGCCAGAAGTCCGATGCGCAGCACCTGCACCGCCAGCGTCTGAACCTCCTCGACCGGCGTCAGGACGCGGAACACGAGCGGGCAGGCAAACATCATCAGAAGCCCGGTGAACCCCATGAAGACCGCGCCCATCGCCGTACAGATGCTGCCGTAGCGCTTTGCGCGGGCGACCTCGCCCGCGCCGACGCTCCGCCCAACCAGCGTGGTCGCGGCGGAGCCGATGCCGTAGCCGGGCATATAGCACAGGCTCTCTGCGGTCACGGCGAAGGAATTTGCCGCGATCGCAGCTGCACCGAGCGGCGCGATGATGGTCGTCGAGACGACCATGGCGCCGCTGATGGCGACCTCCTGCACGGCGACCGGGAAGCCGATGCGGAAGGCTTTTTTCAGAATTTCCGCGCAAAAGACACCCTTTTCCCGGCGGTTCAGCCGCAGCTGCGCATTGCACAGGCAGCAGCGCCAGAGCATGGTGAGGCTGACGACCGCGCAGGCGAGCGCCGTTCCGATGCCCGCGCCCAGCACGCCGTAGCGCGGGATGAAGATGGCGTTGAAGACCACGTCCAGCGCGCACATCGCCGCATTGAGGATGCTCGGCGTGAGCATATCGCCGCTGCATTGCAGGAAGGAGGAATTGAGCGAGTTCAGCTGCAAAAACGGCAGCATGAGCGAATGTACCAGAAAATACGCCGAGGCGTCGGCGCAGATCGCCGCCTCACCTCCCAGCAAGAAGGGGAGCGACGGGCTGATCAGTGCGCCGGTCAGGCAAAGAAGCCCCGAGATGCACAGCGCTGCGAGCAGCCCATGCCGCACGACGTTCCGCGCGCCCGCCTCGTCCCCGCCGCCGATGCGGTGGGCGACCTGAACGGAAAACCCGGCGGAGACGGCATAGGCAACGCCGTTAAAAAGCCAGGTGCTGGTGGACACCAGCCCAATCGCGGCGGAGGCGTTCGCGCCCAGCGCGCCGACCATGGCGGAATCGATATACTGCATGACGATGCTGGTGATCTGTGTGAGGATCGCGGGGAGGCTCAGTCGCCATACCTCCGCGATCTGCGGTTTGAATGTAAGCCATTTCTGTTTCATCCTGCGCAAGCTCCGATCTGTTTGATGGACAGTCGCCGGGCAGTTTTCAAAGCCCGGCATTCTCAGCAGTGTCTATCATAGCATATACGCGGCTGAAAAGCATCCATTGAAATTTACGGCAACACCGCACAAAATCGTTCCAGAGCGGCGCGAAACTGGAATCGTTTCAAATCCGCGCGCCAGCACGATGCCCGGGGCGGCGGAAATGACATTCTATCTGCACAAAATCGCAGATTTATTTTGTTAAAAACGTAAAAATGCACAGTTTGGGTGTCGCAGTTTGAGGCAATTTATTGACTTTTCCTGAAAGCTTGGTAAAATATATGTAAAATCAATGTGAAATCGTCCCGGCGGAGGAAGCAGCGCTTTCTCGTCCGGGACGAGGCTTCAGATGTATTTCACGGCATGAGCGTGCTTCGGTTCGGCGTGCCGTAAATAAATTTTTATGGAGGACCAAATTCATGAAAAAGATCATCGCATTGCTGCTTGCTCTTGTGATGGTGCTGGCTCTGGCTGCCTGCGCAAAGCAGGAGGCCCCTGCCGAGCAGCCTGCACAGGACACCCCCGCGACCGAAACCCCTGCGGAGGAAAAACCCGCTGAGACTCCCGCCGAGGAGACTCCGGCAGAGGAAGCTCCCGCCGACCCCATGGCAGAGCTGATCGCCGCCGCGCAGGCGGAGGGAGAGCTCGTTGTCTACGGCTCCTGCGAAGAAGAGTACCTTGCTGCCGCCTGCGAGAACTTCGAGAAGCTCTACGGCATCAAGACCCAGTATCAGCGCCTGTCCACCGGTGAGGTCCAGGCGAAGATCGAGGAAGAGAACGGCAACCCGTCCGGCGACGTCTGGTTCGGCGGCACGACCGACCCGTACAACGTTGTTGCGGCGGAAGGTCTGCTCGAGAGCTATGAGGCGCAGAACGCCTCTCACCTTGTCGGCGATATGTACCGCAACAAGGACGGCTACTGGTATGGCATCTACAAGGGCATCCTGGGCTTCATGGTCAACACTGACGAGCTGACGAGACTCGGTCTCGAGGCTCCGCAGGACTGGCAGGATCTGCTCAAGCCCGAGTACAAGGGTCTGATCTGGCTGTCCAACTACAACACTGCCGGCACCGCAAAGCTGGTCGTCAATACCATGATCCAGAAGTACGGTCATGACGAAGGCATCCAGTACCTCGTCGATCTGGACAAGAACATTCAGGTCTACACGAAGTCCGGCTCCGGTCCGTCCAAGAACGTCGGCACCGGCGAGTGCGTCATCGGCATCGGCTTCCTGCATGACGGCATCACCCAGATCGTGGACAACGGCTACGAGAACATCGAGCTCATCATCCCGTCCAGCGGCACCTCCTTCGAGATCGGCGCTACCGCCATCTTCAAGGGCGCTGCGCATCCGAACGCTGCAAAGCTGTGGATCGAGTACGCTCTGAGCCCCGACTGCGTCAACGTTGCAAAGGATAACGGCTCCTATCAGTTCCTGGTCATCGACAACGCCGAGCAGCCCGCACAGGCGGCCGAGTTCGGTCTGGACCCGGACAACGTCATGGACTATGACTTCGAGGACGCGACCGCGAACATCAAGACCTATGTCGAAGAGGTCATGAACGCTATCGCGGCTTCCGGCGCGGACACCGGCGCAGACCGTTTCAAGACGGAGTGATTCGTTCCGAAGCGTTCCACAATGTTCCGCACGGGAGGCGGCTCTGCCGCCTCCCGTTTTTTTCTAGTGACCCACAGCAGCGCCGCGCAGGGACTGCGGCGCTGTCCTACGAATCCTTTCGGATAAACCGCAGAGAGGGGGATCCCTATGGCAAAAAAACAGAGCGCGGCGCTGGACCGGAAAAAGCTGATGGCTGATCCGATCATGGTCACGACCATCGTCGTGCTGATCACATTTTTGACTTTGTTTATTCTCTATCCGCTGGCGATCCTGCTGGTGGATAGTTTTGTGGGCGACAACGGCTTTACGTTTGACATCTTCAAGCGTATTTTCAAGATCCCCACCTTTACCACGGCGATCACCAACACGCTCAAGGTCGGCTTCCTGGTCGGCATCCTGTCGTCGCTGGTGGGGCTGCTGTTCGCGTATGTAGAGGTCTATGTGCGGATGAACAAATTTGTCGGCGGACTGTTCAAGGTCGTTTCCATGCTGCCGGTCGTCTCGCCTCCGTTCGTGCTGTCGCTGTCGATGATCATGCTCTTCGGCAAGGCGGGCATCATCACGCGCTTCCTGCTTGGCATCTATGACAACAGCGTCTACGGCTACTGGGGCATCGTCATCGTGCAGACGCTGACGTTCTTCCCGGTGTGCTATATGATGCTCAAGGGTCTGCTCAAGAACATCGACCCGTCGCTGGAGGAAGCCGCGCGCGACATGGGCGCGAGCCGCTTCAAGGTGTTCACGAGCGTGACGCTGCCGCTGATGCTGCCTGGGCTCGGCAACGCCTTTCTGGTGACGTTCATCGAGTCGATCGCCGACTTCGCAAACCCCATGATCATCGGCGGCTCGTATGATACGCTGGCGACGACGATCTACTTGCAGATCACCGGCTCCTATGACAAGCCGGGTGCGGCGGCGATGGCGGTGGTGCTGCTTTGCATCACGCTCCTCATGTTCGCCGTGCAGAAGTATTATCTCGAGGCGAAGACCGCCGCGACGCTGACCGGCAAGGCGTCCCGCGCGAGAATGCTCATCGAGGACCGGAGCGTCAAGGTCCCGCTGACGGTGCTCTGCTCGTTGGCGGCGATGTTCGTCATTTTGATGTATCTGTGCGTGCCCGTCGGCGCGTTCTTCCCGACCTGGGGCTATAAATTCTTCCCGCTGACCGGGAAGTGGTTCAAGCTCGTCTTCACGCGCTACCACGGCTTCCAGGCGTTCCGCGATTCGTTCCTGCTGTCGCTGATCTCCGCGCCGATCACGGCGCTGCTCAGCATGATCATCTCCTATCTGGTCGTCAAGCGGAAATTCAAGTCCAAGGGCTTCATCGAGGCGGTCTCCATGCTCGCGATGGCAGTCCCCGGGACGGTGCTCGGCGTCGGATATATTCGCGGCTTTGCCGGCGGTGTGTTCCACACCGGATTCTTGCAGGGCATTTACGGAACGGGGCTGATCCTTGTGATCGTGTTCGTCGTCCGTTCGCTCCCGACCGGCACGCGAAGCGGCATTTCCGCCCTGCGGCAGATCGACAGATCCATCGAGGAGTCGGCATACGACATGGGCGCGGACAGCTTCAAGGTCTTTATGACGGTCACGCTGCCGCTGATCAAGGATTCCTTCCTCTCCGGACTTGTGACGGCGTTCGTGCGCAGCATCACGGCAATTTCCGCGATCATCCTGCTCGTCACGCCGCAGTTCCTGCTCATCACGGTGCAGATCAACGAGTTTGCCGAGAAGGGCTCCTACAGTCTGGCGTGCGCGTTCGCGACCATCCTGATCGTCATCACATACGGCGCGGTGCTGCTGATGAATCTGTTCATCAGGCATTTCGGCACCAGCAGAAAAATAAAGGAGGAGCTGTAAGTCATGGCTAAAATCAAAAAGGGCGTCCGTCTGGAGCATATCTCCAAGATCTATCAGGACCCGAAGACCGGCAAGGATTTCTACGCCGTAAAGGATACCTGCCTGACGATCGAGCCCGGCTCCTTTGTGACGCTGCTCGGTCCGTCCGGCTGCGGCAAGACGACGACGCTGCGTATGATCGCGGGCTTTGAAAGCCCGGACGAGGGCGAAATTTACCTCGGCGACGAGCCGATCAACGAGCTGACGCCGAACAAGCGCGACACGGCGATGGTCTTCCAGAGCTACGCGCTGCTGCCGCATTACAACGTCTTTGACAACGTGGCATATGGGCTCAAGCTCCGCAAGGTCCCGAAGGAGGAAATTCGCACCCGCGTGATGAACATCCTGAAGCTGGTCGAGCTCGACGGCATGGAGGCGCGTATGACCAACCAGCTCTCCGGCGGTCAACAGCAGCGTGTCGCGCTGGCGCGCGCGCTGGTCATCGAGCCGTCGGTCCTGCTGTTCGACGAGCCGCTGAGCAATCTGGACGCGAAGCTCCGCGTCTCGATGCGCACCGAGATCCGCCGCATCCAGCAGGAGGTCGGCATCACCGCCATCTACGTCACGCACGATCAGAGCGAGGCGATGGCGCTCTCTGACCAGATCATCGTCATGGACAAGGGCGTCGTGGCGCAGATGGGTACGCCGCAGGAGATCTATTATCACCCGGTCAATGCGTTCGTCGCCGACTTTATCGGTGAGGCGAACTTCCTGCGCGGCAGGATGACCGGACGCGACGGCGAGCATGTGCTGCTGAACATCGACGGCGAGGAGATGCGCGTCATGGGACGCAAGCAGATGCAGACCGGCGAAGAGTACACCGTCGTGCTCCGTCCCGAGGCGGCGAAGCTTGAAGACCAGGGCGGACTTCCGTGCAAGGTCGTGCTGAGCTGCTTCATGGGCTCGTATCAGAACTACCATGTCATGGTCGGCGACACGCTCGTGAAGCTCGAGGAGCCGAACCCGCAGAACAAGCGCATCTATAAGGTCGGCGAGACGTGCAGTCTCGTCTTCGAGCCGGAGATGGTCCACGTTTTGTAAGGAAACCTCCGAATCAATGGGCTTCGGTCTTCACCGGATCTTTTGCCCCAATGCTGCGGTTTGAAAAACTTGAAATACACAAAGTATTCCTGCGTCTTTCAAACCTTGCCTTGCGCCAAAATCTCTCGCCGAATACACTCGCCCATCAATTCGGAGCTTTCCTAGTTTTTGCACGCAATTCGCGCGAATATTTACCTTGCTGTGAAAAGCAGGCGGAAAAGCAGCGAAGCCTCTGCTCCGCGCGCGCCGAAGCTTTTTGCAAAATACCCCCCAAATGTAAACGCCGGACTTTGTCCGGCGTTTACATTTGCCAGACCGTCAAAGAACCTCGTAGAGTTCTGCCTTTGGCGGAACCTTTCTGATTAAATTCTTTAATCAGAAAATAGTATTACAAGCGCACGGCAGAAGTCCATCGAATGGATTTCTGCCGCATTTGCGTATATGTCATTATGTCGCGGGGAGGCTTTCGTTCAAATTCAGAGCCTCCGAACCGCTCCGCTCAAAGCTCCTTCAGGATTTCGGACAGCGGCTGCCCGGTGCGGCGGGCGATGGCGGCGACGTCGTCGTACTCCGGCTTGCTGCGCGTGACGCCCCAGCCGCTGGACTCCTTGATGCGGACCTCTCCGCCGGGAAGGGAAACGATGCGCGTCGTCCGCGAGAGCGTATAGCGGTCGCAGACCGAGACGCGGATGCCGAGCGTCGCCGTATGCAGGAAGAGCTGGCGCACAAGCGCCTCGCGCGCATCCGCGCGGCACAGACAGGTGAGCATTACGCCGGGGCGGCATTTTTTCATGCCGATGGGCGTCGTGTAGACGTCCAGTGCGCCTGCCTCCAGCAGCCGCTCCATCGCAAAGCCGATCGCTTCCGGCGTCATATCGTCCAGATTACACGCAAGCGCCACGATCTGCTCCGGCGACGCCTGCGTCTGCCCGAGCATGGCGCGTACGCAGTTCGCTGCCTCAAAATCCTTCGTTCCCATGCCGTAGCCGGTTTTTTCAAGGCACATTGGCGGCATCGGACCGAAGCGCGTGACAAACTGCCGCAGCAGCGCCGCGCCGGTCGGCGTACACAGCTCGCCGCGGATGCTGCCGCCGTAGATGGGAATGCCCTCCAGCAACAGCGCAGTCGCGGGCGCGGGCACCGGCAGAATGCCGTGTGCGCAGCGGACCTGCCCGCTTCCGACATGGACGGGGGAGCAGAGCACCTGCTCCGGCGACAGAAGCTCAAAGAGCAGGCAGACTCCGACGACGTCTGCCAGCGCGTCCAGCGTACCGACCTCATGGAAATGAATTTGATTGACCGGCGCACCGTGCACCCGGCTTTCCGCGTCCGCGATCGAGCGGTAGACCGCCAGCGCGTTCTCGCGGACCGCCTCCGGCAGATCGAGGTGGGAGATCTGATGCGCGATCTCATGCAGCGTGACGTGCGAATGCGCGTGCTCCAGCGGGTGAAGATGGGCGTGCGGATGTGCCCCGACGTCGTGCGTGTGCGCGGCGTCCGGCTCCGATGTCTCATGCGTGTGGATGTGCGCGGGGTCGTGATCGTGTGAATGCTCCTCCGCGCCGTGGACGGTGACGCGCATATGAGTCCCGTGAATGCCGCATTTGACGGCGTCCTCGGCGGCTATTTCGATGCCAGGAAGACCGAGCGCATTCATTTTCTCCAAAAAGGGGATCTTGTCTGGAAGAAGCTCGAGCAGCGCGCCCATCAGCATATCGCCAGCCGCGCCCATGGCGCAGTCAAGATAGATCGTTTTCATGCCGGACCTCCCAGATGATTGATGCGGCTGGCGAGGAAGCCCGCGCCGAAGCCGTTGTCGATGTTCACGACGCTGACGCCGCTTGCGCAGGAGTTGAGCATCGCGAGCAGCGCTGCGACGCCGCCAAAGCTCGCGCCGTAGCCGATGCTGGTCGGCACGGCGATGACCGGGCAGGAGACCAGCCCACCCACAACGCTTGCAAGCGCGCCCTCCATCCCGGCGACGGCGATGACGACGCGCGCCGCCATCAGCTCGTCCAGATGCGCCAGAAGCCGGTGCAGCCCTGCGACGCCGACGTCATAGAGCCGCACGACGCGGTTGCCGTGGACCTCAGCGGTCACGGCGGCTTCCTCGGCGACGGGATAGTCTGAGGTACCAGCCGCCGCGACGACGACTGTACCGGTCGCGTCCGGCTCCGGGATGGAGCCAAGGATGCCGAGCTTTGCGTCCCGGCGATAGTCCAGCGCCATCGACTGCGAGACGATCTGCGCCGCCTCGGGCGACAGGCGCGTGATCAAAACCGGCGCGACGCCCGCCTTCTGCATGGCGGAGGCGATGCCGGTGATCTGCTCGGGCGTTTTGCCCGCGCCGTAGATGACCTCCGGCGCGCCCTGCCGCAGGCTGCGGTGATAATCGATCTTGGCGTAGCCAAGATCTTCAAACGGCGCCTTTTTGAGCAGCAGCTCCGCGTCCTGAACGCTGACCGAGCCGTCGCGGACGGACTGTAGAATCTTATGCAGGTCTTCTCTCATTTGCGCACCTCCAGATCGAGCAGGACCGCCGGATAAAGCTCCTTCAGCTTGCGCAGAATTTCTTCGCGGTGACGGAGCAGCAGCGGAAGCTGCGCCTCCGGGAGCTGAAGCCGCGCCGCGCCGCAGAAATAGCGCACGCGGAAATCCGTCAGACCAAGAGAAAACAGATAGCCCTCCGCCGCCTCCGTGTTTGCAAGCTTTTCCGGTGTGATCGGCTCTCCGGTCGGGATGCGGGTGGCGAGGCAGGCGTAGGCGGGCTTGTCCCAGGTGAAAAGCCCGGCGTCCTTCGAAAGCCTCCGAATTTCCGCCTTGCTCAAGCCGCACTCGCGCAGCGGCGAGCGCACCTGCATCTCGCGCAGCGCGCGCATACCGGGGCGGTCGCCCGCGTCATCGGATGCGTTGGTGCCGTCGAGCAGGAGGGCGTAGCCGTCTGCCTTTGCGCGCGCGGTCAGTACGCCGAACAGCGCGCGCTTGCAGTAATAGCAGCGGTCGGCAGGATTGGCGGCGACGGTCGGGTCTGCCAGCGCGTCCAGCTCGAGGACGGTCAGCTCCGCACCAAGCTGCGCACACAGACGCCGCGCGTCGTCCAGCTCAAACTGCGGCTGGAAGGCGGTCTTGATGTAATAGGGGCGAATCTCCGCGCCCGCCCGAATGCCGGCACAGAGCAGATAGCTCGAATCCACACCGCCGGAAAATGCCAGCGCAGCTTTCGGATTCTGCGTGAAAAATTCGTTCAGAGTCATAATGTTCGTTCCTCCAGAGAACGTCGGTGGATGGAAATGGCTGTTTGGGTCTGGAAAATGCCTGCCGAAAAACCATGCTTTGGTTCTTCGGCAGGCATTATTATATCATATTTTTGCCCGGATGCAAATCAGAAAACCGGTTCAGCGTTAAGGTGTATCTGAAAACTGAAAATGTGAGCGACAGCGAGGAATTTTCGCGCTGAGCAAGGGGACCTCTGAATAAATCCGCGACTGCGGACGACGGATCTTTTCCGCCGATCCTGCGGTTCGAAAAATGGGAAATGCACAAAGTATTCCGACATTTTCCGAACCTTGTCTTGACGAAAAATCTTTCGCCGTCCACAGCTGATTTGATCAGAGCTTCCCAAGACATTTTTTCGCAGGAATACCGTTGCATTTCAAGGGCAACACCGCACAATTCGGCAAGAGGCTTCGACGAGAGATTTTGTTCCAAGATAAAGTTTGGAAAACGCAGGAATACTGTATGTATTTCAAGTTTTTCAAACTGCAAGATTGGGGCAAAAGATCCGGCGAAGGCCGCAGACGCAATCGTGCGGTGCTGCCCAAGGAAAAATGGCGCGGCGCAGCGCAAAAAGGACCGCTGTCCGGGTGCGTTGGCAGTTGGAAGAATACACCCTAGAGATTGCTGGACTGGCGGGTCACGTTCCGGCGCAGGTCGTTGCCGAGCGCCGTGATGCACAGCAGCGTCGCGACCAGAAACACGCCCGGGATCAGAATGATCCACCAGCTGCCGGTCAGCAGCGCCTTCTCTGCGAGCGAGAGCATACTGCCCCACGAAATGACCTCGAGCGGAAGCCCGATGCCCATAAAGCTGAGCGTGGACTCGGCGAGGATCGCGCTTCGGACGTTCATGACGACCATGAACAGGATAGAGGAGAGAAAGTTCGGCGTCAGATGCCGGAGCAGGATGTGGAAAAATCCGCCGCCCATGGCGCGCGACGCAAGAACATATTCGCTCGTCCGCAGGATGCGCACCTCCGTGCGCACGACCTTGGCGATGCTCGTCCAGCTGGTGAGCCCAATGACGAACGAGAGGCTCAGAACGCTGGGCGCGCCCAGAATTGCCTGAAGAAAGACGACGAGCAGCAGATTTGGCACGCTGAGCAGGATCTCCGTCAGCCGCATGAGCGCCGCGTCCAGCGTCTTTCCGGCGCAGCCGCTCAGACTTCCGAATACGATCGCGAGGACGGTGGAAATGAACGTGGAGAGAAAGCCGATGCTCAGAGACATCCGCCCGCCGGACCAGATCATGGCGAAGATGTCGCGTCCCATCGTGTCCGTCCCAAACCAGAACGCGCGCCCCGGTGCGACGTTGCAGTTCTGAAGGTCCATGTAAGCCGCATCCCGGTGCAGCAGCGGCGGAATCAGAACGCAGCCCAGCACGATCACCGCCAGCAGAAGCATTGCCGCGACGGGTCGTCCGCGATACCACGGCTTTTTTGGGGCGACCGGCGCTGCGGCGGGGCGGATGCCGACGATGATAAAATCGTCCGTCATGACAGCTCGACCTCCTCCCACTGCTCCGGTGCGCCGCCGCGCAGGCGCGGGTCGATATGCTCGTTGATCGCCTGTGCAAGGAGACTGAAGGCGATGACGACGATGCCCGACAGGAGACTTAACACCATCAGAAGGTTATAGTCCTGATAGCGCGCGCTCTCATAGCTGAGCGTGCCGAGACCGGGGAAGGAAAAGACGCTTTCGACGATGTAGGTCCCGCCCAAAATGTGCGGAACGGAGATCGCCATGATGGAAAAATAGGACGGAAGCACGTTGCGCAGGCAGTGCCGGAACATCACGGAGCGCTTGGAAAGCCCCTTCGCCTTTGCCAGCAGCACATAGTCCGCGCGGATCTCATCGAGCAGCTTGTTGCGGATCATATAGGCGTAGTACCACAGATGGCTCAGAACGACGACGCTCATCGGTAAAATAAGATGCAGCGCGCGGTCGCCGAGATCGTCCGATTTTCCGACCGAGTACGCCCCGGAGCTTGGAAGCACCCGGAGATGCACCGCGAAGATCAAAATCAGCACCAGCGACATCCAGAACTCCGGGATGCAGCTCGTGACCGTGCCGACGCGGCACAAAATGCGGTCCGGAAGACGGTCCTCATGCCACGCGCAGAAGACGCCGAGCAGCAGCGAAAGCGAGAAGATCAGCAAAAAGCCGATGCCGCCGAGCTGAAGCGTGAAGGGAAGGCGCAGACGGATGACCTCGAGCACATCCATCTTGTACTTGTAGGAAATGCCGAAATCGCCGCGTAGCGCGTTTTGGAGCCACCGCACATACTGCGTCAGCAGCGGCTGATCGAGCCCGAGACGCTGCTCTGCCCAGCTGCGCTCCTCCGGCGACATTTTCTCGACCCGGTCGCCGTAATACGAGACCAGCGGGTCGCCGGGCGCGAGCCGCGCGATGGTGAAGACCAGCAGCGAAAGCAGCAGCACGCTCAAAAGAAAGACAGCAAGCCGCCGGACAAACGCGGCGGCATATTTACCGGTACGCATCGGCGGAGCCTCCTTCCAGAACAAAATGACCGACCTCGCGCTCGACGAGCTGCCCGTCCGGGCGAAAGCTCGCCGGGTCAAAGACCGTGACCGTGCGGCTGCGCTCGCGGACCGGGTCCGGATAGGGGATCGCGGACAGCAGCGCGCGCGTATATGGGTGCAGCGGGTTTTCAAACAGCGCCTGCGCCTGCGCGACCTCAACGAGCTTGCCGCGGTACATGACCCCGACGCGGTCGCAGAGGTAGCGGACCATGGACAGGTCGTGCGCGATGAAGAGAAATGTAAAGCCGTGCTCCTCCTGCAAATGGCGGAAGAGGTTGATGATCTGCGCCTGAATGGAGACATCCAGCGACGCGACCGGCTCATCCGCGACGAGCAGCTCCGGCTCCATGCTCAGCGCCCGCGCGATCGCGACGCGCTGCCGCTGCCCGCCCGAGAGCTCGGAGGGGTACTTGTCGAGATAGAGCGCGTCCAGCCCGACGTATTTCATCTGGAATGCCGCCTCGGCGCGCAGCGAGCCGCGCGGCGGCGTGATGTGCTGGATGCGCATGGGCTCGGCAATGATGTCGCAGACCTTCATGCGGCTATTGAGACTGGAATTGGAGTCCTGAAAGATCATCTGGCGCGTGACTTGCAGCATTTTCCGGTTTTCGCGGCGCTGCTTCGCATCGCAGATGTCGACGCCCCGGTAGACGATCCTCCCGGCGGTGGGCTGATACAGGTTCATGACGCAGCGCGCGACGGTCGACTTTCCGGAGCCGGACTCGCCGACGAGCCCGAAGATCTCGCCGCGGCGGATCTGAAGACTCAGATCGTCCACCGCACGAAGGGAATGCTTTTTGTCCAGCGGGAACACGTGCGTCAGATGCTCAACGGAGAGCAGAATATCGTCTTCCGTGCCGGCGGCAGTGTCTGCCGGGGGTGATGGCGGCGTTGTATCCCCATCCGGGGGACCGGACGGCGTATCGTTTTTGGGGGGCTGCGGGCGCAGCCCGATGACCGGCGGCGCGATCTTGGGTGCGCGCGGGTCAAGCAGCCACGTTGCCGCCCAGTGTGTGTCCGTGATGCGAAGCATGGGAGGCTCCTCACGGTAGTCGATCCCGAGCGCGTATTCGTTCCGGCACGCGAAGGCGTCTCCGGCGGGCGGGTCAATTAAGGTCGGCGGCATCCCGGGAATGGTATAGAGCGCCTCGCGTCCATGCGCGAGCGCCGGGAGCGAGCGCATCAGCGCCCAGGTGTAGGGATGGCGCGGGTCATAATAGACCTCTTCCGCCGTCCCGATCTCGACGATCTTTCCGGCGTACATGACGGCGACGCGGTCCGCCGCGCGTGCCACAACGCCAAGATCGTGCGAGACGAGGACCGTCGCTGTGCCGAGCTTTTTCTGAAGCGTGCGCAGAAGGTCCAGGATCTGCGCCTGAATGGTCACGTCCAGCGCGGTCGTCGGCTCGTCGGCAAACAGCAGCCGCGGGCGCGACGCCAGCGCGATCGCCATCACGGCGCGCTGCCGCATTCCGCCCGAAAAGTCGTGCGGATAGAGCGCCGCGCGCGCCTCGGCACGCTCAATTCCGACCAGTTCCATCAGCTCAAGCACACGCGCGCGCAGCGCTTCGCCGCGGAGCCTCGGCTCGTGGACGCGGACGGCTTCCGCGATCTGCGCGCCGACGCGCATACTCGGGTCGAGGGCGGTCAGCGGATCCTGAAAGACCATCGAGAAGAGGCTGCCGCGCAGGCGGCGCATCTGACCTTCGCTGTAGGGCGCGATGTCCGTGCCGTCGATCAGGATCTCGCCCGCGCGGATGTGCCCGGAGCGCGGCAGCAGCCGCATGATCGCGCGGCACAGGGCGCTTTTTCCACAGCCGGATTCGCCGACGATGGCAAGCACCTCGCCGGGCTCCAGCGAAAAGCTGACGTCCCGGACCGCCTGTACCTCGCCCTGCGGCGAGTCAAACGCGACCGAGAGGTTTTTGACTTCCAAAAGCTTTGACATTTGAAGCTCCTTATAAACGCAGACAGGGGGAAAACTGCGCTTGTCAAATGTTTTTTGACAAGCGCTCAACCGCGAATCGCTTTGCTGGATTCGCGGTTGAAAAGGCTGCACGATGCTGCGCGCATAAATTCTGCGTCGAAGACGCAGAATTTCAACACTTGCATCGTGTAATGCGTTTTGCCCGATGTACACGCCATCGGGCAAAACAGATTCACATTTTATTTTGCCGTG
>CAKTVN010000010.1 GCA_934623545.1 uncultured Oscillospiraceae bacterium | reverse complement strand
GAGGGCGTTGTGTCCGACCTCGGAGTTACCCATATCGTCGTCGGTGGGAAGACCGACGGCGGTGCCGTGCGCCTTGAGCCACGTCATCGGGCAGGTCGCCATCAGCTTGTCAAGATTCGGTGTTTTTGCCTGTGCTACAGCATCG
This sequence comes from uncultured Oscillospiraceae bacterium, assembly GCA_934623545.1. Taxonomy (GTDB): domain Bacteria; phylum Bacillota; class Clostridia; order Oscillospirales; family Oscillospiraceae; genus CAG-170. The sequence continues at coordinate 16,725 of CAKTVN010000010.1, read as the reverse complement.
CCGGGACCGCCGTCGCCCTTGCCGACACCGTCCATAATGACCAGTACGATCGGTTTTTTCATTGGTATATCCTCCAGAATAAATTAGGGCAGCACCGCACAATTGCGTCGGCGCGCTTCGCCGAATCTGCTTGCCGAATGGTGCGGTGCAGCCTTATCATTTTTTCGGCAACATTATACTACATTTTTTCGGAAGTTACAATCGGATTTTTCCTTTTCAGCGTCTCAATGTGCGCCCTTGCCAGCGCCTGAACGCCCGCGAAATCGACGTGCGGATGATAGACCGCCTCGATCTCGTCGTGGATGCGCTTCGCCTCATGCAGCGCGGCATATGCCTGCCGGTAGAGCTCGCGATTGCGCGCGCCGAGCGCCTGAAGCCGCGCAAGCTGCGGCTGGAGCGCGTCGTTGTCATAGAACTGCCCCAGATCGAGATACGCGCCGGATGCGGCGGGGAAGCGGACGTCCAGAACGTGCGGTGCGGTCCCGTCGGCGTAGCCGACGTGCCATGCCGGGACGAGCACGCCGTCCAGCGAGTCCGGGTCGGAGGAGCACAGAACATACTCCACATCCAGCCCGGCGTCCTCGGCGGCTTTGCCGACCATCTTCATGAAGGTGGATTTGCCGCAGCCGGGACCGCCCTTGATGACCCAGAGGAAGTTTCCGGAGTCCGGCGCGCAGAACTCCTGATAGAGCGAGTAGAAGCCGTCCGGCGCGTTCGCGCCGAGAAAATAATGCTTGATTGCCATGCTCCAGCCCCTTTTCCAAAAAGATACGCATAGTATATGCAGCCCTGGAAATTTCCGTGCAGGAGCAACGCACTCAGTTGAGCGCGACCGGCTCCTCACGGAAGAGCGTGTCGATGCGCTCACGCAGCGGCGCGAACGCCGGGTCACGGAGCCAGACCTCATCCCGAAGCGCCTCTTCTGCGGCTTTCTGCGCGCACGAAAGCGTCGTGAGGTCCATTTGCAGGCTTGCGACCTTGAAAAGGGGAAGCCCATGCTGGCGGCTGCCGAAGAAGTCGCCCGGACCGCGCATGGAGAGGTCCTCCTCCGCGATGCGGAAGCCGTCGTTTGTGGAGGCAAGGGCTTTGAGCCGGCGGATGGTCTCCTCGCTGCGGCTGCTGGTAAAGAGCACGCAGTAGGATTTCCGGCTGCCGCGCCCGACTCTGCCGCGCAGCTGGTGGAGCTGGCTGAGCCCGAAGCGGTCTGCGTTTTCAATGACCATCAGGTTTGCGTTCGGCACGTCGACGCCGACCTCGATGACGGTCGTCGAGACGAGGATGTCCATTTCATGCCGGGAGAACGCGTCCATGACGGCGTCCTTTTCCGCGCCCTTCATTTTGCCGTGCAGCAGCCCGACGCGAAGATTGGGAAAGACCGCCTTTTGCAGTGTCTGCGCCCAGAGCTCCGCCGATTTGAGCGACTCGACCTCGCTCTCCTCAATGGCGGGGCAGACGATGTAAGCCTGCCCTCCTGCTTCGCACTGCTTGCGGATGAAGGCGTTGATGCGCGGGCGCATATTTTCTCCAACGAGGAAGGTGTCGACCGGCTGCCGCCCGGGCGGCAGCTCGTCAATGACGGACACGTCCAGATCGCCGTAGGCGATGAGCGCAAGCGTGCGCGGGATGGGCGTTGCGGACATGACGAGCAGATGCGGCTGCTCGCCCTTCGCCGCGAGCGCCGCGCGCTGTGCGACGCCGAAGCGGTGCTGCTCGTCCGCGATCACCAGCCCGAGCCGCCGGAAGGTCACGTCGCCGCTCAGAAGCGCGTGCGTGCCGATGATGAGCCGCGCCTCGCCGGAGGCAATGCGCTCCTTCGCGCGGCGCTTTTCCGCCGCGCCCATCGAGCCGGTCAGCAGCACGGTCTCAATGCCAAAGCCCTCCATCAGCGCGCGCAGCGACGCGTCGTGCTGCCGCGCGAGGATCTCCGTCGGGACCAGGAACGCGGTCTGAACGCCGTTTTCCGCCGCGCAGAACGCAGCCGCCGCGGCGACCATCGTCTTTCCGCTGCCGACATCGCCCTGAATGAGGCGGTTCATCGGCTTGCCGGACGAAAGGTCGCGCAGCACATCGTCCACCGCGCGCAGCTGCGCGCCGGTGAGGCGGAATGGAAGCGTCTCCAGAAAGCGCCCGGCACAGGAGCCGTCAAAGCGCGCGCAGCTGACGCTCCCGCGTGCCGCGCGCAGGCGCTGAAGCCCGGCGGAAAAAATGAAGAACTCCTCAAATACAAGGCGCTTGCGCGCCTGTGCCAGCGCATCCCAGCCTTCGGGCGCGTGAATGATCTCGTAAGCCTCCTGTACGCCGCAGAGGTCATAGCTTTCGCGCACAGAGGGGGGCAGGATGTCCGCGACCTCGCCGAGACAGGCGTCGAGCGCCTGCCGGATCGCCCTTTGCAGCACGTTGTTCGACAGCCCGGCGGTCAATGTATAGATGGGGACGAGCCGCCCGGTGATGCTGCCCGCAGTCTGCGCGGATTCAAAGACCGGGTTCAGCATCTGGCGGTACGGCTCCTCCTGAAGCGTGCCGAAGAAGCAGTAGGTCTCGCCGTAATGGAGTGCGGAGGAGAGATACGGCTGGTTGAAAAAGACAAGGTTGAGCTTCCCCGTGCAGTCGGCAACGGTCAGGCGCGTGATGTCCAGCCCCTTGCGGATATGCGCGACCTTCGGGCTGGTCACGACCATCGCGTCGAAGCAGGCGGGCACGCCCGGCTCCAGCGAGCCGATGTCCGCCTTGTGCGTGCGGTCCTCATAGGTGCGGGGGAAGTACGCGATCAGATCATACAGCGTCCGAATGGACAGTTTTTCAAGCTGCGCCGCGCGAACTGCTTTGATGCCGGTGAGACAGGTGACGGGGGAGCTGAGCGTAAGGTGCTCCATGCCGAACGCCTCCTTTCTGGGATCATTTTAACGCAGAACGAGCGAACATACAACCTCTCAAACGGAAAACGCTGCGCTGGTTTTCCGTTTGAAAAGACTTCGCAATGCCACGCGCAGAAATCGTGCATCTTTGATGCGCGATTTCCACACTCGCATTGCGTAAAGTGTTTTGCGCGACGTACACGCCGCCGCGCAAAACAGATTCACATTTTATTTCGCCATCTGCGGATGGCGAAACTCTGCGAGGCTTTCGACAAGCTCAAAATGCCCGGCGCATTGCGCCGGGCATGGGAAAGCTCAGACTTCCGTTTGAGGCGCGGAGCCGCGCTGCTTCCTGAGCGCCGCGCTGACCAGCCCGACGAACAGCGGATGGGGGCGGTTGGGGCGGCTCTTGAACTCCGGATGGTACTGTACGCCGATGTAGAAGTCATTTTCAGGGACCTCAACGGTCTCGACGATGTAGCCGTCGGGCGACGTGCCGCTGATGACCAGACCGCAGTCGGTCAGAAGCTGACGGTAGTCGTTGTTGAACTCATAGCGGTGGCGGTGCCGCTCGGAAATTTCGGTCGTGCCGTAGGCGCGGAGCATCTGCGTGCCCGGCTGGATATGGCACGGATACGCGCCGAGACGGAGCGTGCCGCCCTTGTTGATCTGGTCGTTCTGGTCGGGCAGGAAGTCGATGACCTTGTCCGGGGAATCGGGATTGAACTCGCCCGAATCCGCCAGCGGGAGCCCCGCGGCGTGCCGCGCGAAGGCGATGACGGCGACCTGCATTCCAAGGCAGATGCCGAGGTAGGGGAGATTGTTGGTGCGGCAGTAGTTTGCCGTGATGATCTTGCCTTCGATGCCGCGGTTGCCGAAGCCGCCGGGGACGATGACGCCGGTACAGTCGGAAAGGACCTCCGCCACGTTGTCCTTCGTGATGGTCTCGGAATCGATCCATTTGATGTAGACGTGCGCACCGGCGGCGTAGCCCGCGTGGTGCAGCGCCTCGGCGACGGAGAGATAGGCGTCGTGCAGCTGCACGTATTTTCCGACCAGTCCGATCGTCACGCTCTTGCTTCTGCCGTGGATGCGTGCGAGCATTTCGTTCCACTCGGAAAGGTCGATCTCCGGCGCGTCGATGCCGAGCTCGCGGCAGACGACGGAGGAAAAATTGCTCTTTTCGAGCATGACCGGCGCTTCATAGAGAACCGGCAGCGTAATGTTTTCGATGACGCAGTCGGGCTTTACGTTGCAGAACATGGAGATCTTTTTGAAGATCGACTCCTCCAGCGGCTCGTCGCAGCGCAGGACGATGATGTTGGGGTTGATGCCCATGCCTTGGAGCTCCTTGACCGAGTGCTGCGTGGGCTTGGACTTATGCTCCTCAGAGCCGCGCAGATAGGGTACAAGGGTCACATGGATGAAGAGACTGTTTTCCCTTCCGACCTCGAGCGAGACCTGACGCACCGCCTCCAGAAACGGCTGCGACTCGATGTCACCGATGGTGCCGCCGATCTCGGTGATGACGACATCGGCGTCGGACTTTTTGCCGACGGCGTAGACAAATTCCTTGATCTCGTTGGTGATGTGCGGGATGACCTGTACCGTGGAGCCGAGATATTCGCCGCGCCGCTCCTTGTTCAGCACATTCCAGTAGACCTTGCCGGTCGTGAGATTGGAGTATTTGTTCAGATCCTCGTCGATGAAGCGCTCATAGTGCCCGAGATCGAGGTCGGTCTCCGCGCCATCCTCGGTGACGTAGACCTCGCCGTGCTGATAGGGACTCATGGTGCCGGGGTCGACGTTGATGTATGGGTCGAGCTTCTGCGCCGCGACCTTCAGACCGCGCGCCTTGAGCAGCCGCCCGAGCGAAGCAGCCGTGATCCCTTTTCCGAGTCCGGAAACGACGCCGCCGGTGACAAAGATGTACTTGGTTTCTTTCATAAAATTCTCTCCTCCCAAAAAGGAGACGCTCAGCACGGAGGCGGTACGCGACCCCTCCAGATGCTGAGCGTCTTAGCTCTCGTATGTTTTTTTCCTTCTGACTGATCTCTGATTCATGCGTTTCATCTCACTGTATTTTGACCGGTAACGAAACGGAAGTGTGCCGCTGCCGCAGACAAAAAGCCGCAAGCTAAAGACACTCCGCAGAAAAATTACTGAGGTATTATAATCGCTCGCGCGCGGGATGTCAATTTATTTTTTCAAAAAATGGAGGAAAGTTTTGCGCACGGAGGGCGTCTGGCTCGTCACCTTCGGGTGACGAAAAGCACCGCCTTGCGGCGGTGCTTTGAATTTATGCTTCCAGCCCGGAAACGATATGCCGCGCGACATAGACGCCGCTGGCGGACGCGTGCGACAGCGAGTGCGTGATGCCGCTGCCGTCGCCGATGATGAACAGCCCCTTGTGCCCGGTCTCAAGATTCTGGTCGACCGAGACCTCCATGTTGTAGAACTTGACCTCGACACCGTAGAGCAGGGTATCGTCATTTGCCGTCCCGGGCGCGATCTTGTCCAGGGCGTAGATCATTTCGATGATGCCGTCGAGAATGCGCTTCGGGATGACCAGCGACAGGTCGCCCGGGGTGGCGGAGAGCGTCGGCGTGATGAACGCCTTGTCGATGCGCTTCTGGGTGCTGCGCTGCCCGCGGATGAGATCGCCGAAGCGCTGCACCATGACGCCGCCGCCGAGCATATTGGAAAGTCGCGCGATCGATTCGCCGTAGCCGTTGCTGTCCTTGAAGGGCTCTGTAAAGTGCTTGGAGACGAGCAGCGCGAAGTTCGTATTCTCCGTCTGCTTCGCCGGGTCCTCATAGCTGTGTCCGTTGACCGTCACGATGCCGTTCGTGTTCTCGTTGACGACCGCGCCCTTCGGGTTCATGCAGAAGGTGCGGACAAGGTCCTGATATTTTTCTGTCTTATAGACGATCTTGCTCTCATAGAGCTCGTCGGTCAGATGCTTGAAGATCTCCGCCGGAAGCTCCACGCGCACGCCGATGTCGACGCGGTTGGACTGCGTTTCGATGCCGAGATCGGCGCAGACGCCCTCCATCCACTTGCTGCCGCTGCGACCGACCGAGATGATGCACTGCTTGCAGGTATAGCTGCCGCCGTCTGTGACGATCTCAAAGCCGCCGCCTGATTCCAGGACCTTGCGCACAGGCGTGCGGAAATGAAAATCGACCTTGTCTTTGAGCTCCGCGAACAGATTGCTCAGGACCACAAAATTGATGTCCGTGCCGAGATGGCGGACCGAGGCGTCAAGCAGATGCAGCCCGTTCTGAAGGCAGCGCGTCTTGAAGGCGCTGTTCGCGGTGGAGTAGAGCCGCGTGCCCTCGCCGCCGTGCGCGACATTGATCTCGTCGACATAGTACATCAGCTCCAGCGCCTGCTTTTTGCCGATATACTCATGCAGCGTGCCGCCGAAGTCATTCGTGATGTTGTATTTTCCGTCGGAAAAGGCGCCGGCGCCGCCGAAGCCGTTCATGATCGCGCACGTCGGGCAGCCGATGCAGCGCTTGACCTTTACGCCGTCGATCGGGCACCTGCGCTGTTCGAGCGGCTGACCCTCTTCAAAAACGGCGAGCTTCAGCTCCGGGCGGAGCTTGGAGAGCTCATAGGCGGAGAAAATGCCGCCGGGACCGGCTCCGATGATGATAACGTCGTATTGCATCGTGTTCATCCTTTCAAAATCATACCGCAGCGCCGTGCGCTCCGGGCGTGAAAAACTGCAAAAATGGGCTCTGCGCGTCTGCACAACGCACCAATCATAACAAAAAGCCGCAAAAACATCAAGGGTTTTCGGCTCCGCCGGGGCATTATTTCTTCTATGGGGAGGTATAAAGGATTTGAATGATCACCTCACCCAGAAGGGGTGACACCCTATTTGCGCCCGGAGGGCGCAATACCGCGCCGCAGGCGCGAAAAAACTGCGTCCGAAGGACGCGGGGAAACGTTTCAACCCCGCTTTCTTTCTCAGCATGAGAAAGAAAGCGCCGTTGACGGTCGAAAGAAAGAATGGCAAAGGGGGGATTTCGATTTCCCCCCTTTGCATTCCCCCTTAAAACGACCAAGAAGAGGGCTGATGCCCCCTTCTTGGATTTTTCCTAGGAGTTTGGTTTGTACAAAAGAAAATTCCAAATCGACAAAACGCGATAACGATGCGTATTCGGTAGTCCGGCGAGGTAGTCGAAATACTCTGCGTCTGTTTCGACTTCCATACGTCAAATATTCAACGGGCGCTAATGGAACGATTCGCATGATTCACCGTGCGATGCGGAAACCCGATTTGACGGTCGCCCGAAGGGCGTTCTTTGACGGACGGGGGAACGAAAATACGCACAACAAAACGACACGTTTTTTCGCGCGTAAGCGCTATAGAACGCGTCCTGCGCCTCTTTTTTGCATACTTTTTTCTGGCAAGACAGAAAAAAGTATGCCCGCGGAGCGACAGTTGCGGTGTCACCGCAAAAACGGCACCTCCGGTGAATCCGGAGACAAGTGCCCCGCACGCTGCGCGTGCAGATAAGGTGTCACCCTTCGGGTGACAAAAGCGCTGCGTCCTTCGGACGCAGTCTCCCTGTGTCTGCGGCACAGAACGGCGTCACCCCTCCGGGGTGACAAAAAGGAGTGCCCTCGCGGGCGCTCCTTTTACGATCGGGACTATAAGCCGGGTTCTGTGATCGACAGTCATCTATCTAGCCGCGCCGTTGCCAACGCGGTCAAGCCACCTTCTCGGAGACAGCCGGGCAAGCCTAGTCTCCTCTGCGGTGTTGCTCCGGATAGAGTTTACAGCAATGGACACTTTCACGCGCCATTGGGTGAGCTCTTACCTCGCCTTTCCACCCTTACTGACGGCCGAAGACCCTCAGCGGTATATCTCTGTTGCACTTTTCCTCAGATCGCTCTGGGCGGGCGTTACCCGTTATCCTTGCCCTGTGGAGCCCGGACTTTCCTCATGCACGGCCTTTCGGCGCTGTGCCCGCGACTGTCCGTCCCGGTCGCCTGATTATTTTAGCGGATAGCGGCTTGTTTGTCAAACAGATTGCAATATTTGTCCGCTGCATATATAATATAAATAACGTAAATCGCGTAAATAACGAAAACAGTAAAGAAGGTCTTTGTATGAACGACCGTGTGGATACCTATTTTCATGCCCTGCGCGCAAAGCGCATTGCGGTGCTCGGCATCGGCGTGAGCAACCGCCCGCTGATCCGGATGCTGCTGGAATACGGACTTTCGGTGACCGCGTGCGACAAAACGCCGCGCGAAAAGCTGGACGACGAGGTTCTGGAGCTGGAGCGGATGGGCGCCGTGCTCCATACCGGCGAGGGCTATCTGGACGAGCTGGAGGCGGATGTGATCTTCCGCACGCCCGGAATGCGCCCCGATCTTCCGCAGATCGCGTGCCTGACCGAGCGCGGCGCGGTTCTGACGTCGGAGATGGAGGTCTTCTTTGAGGTCTGTCCGTGCAGGATCATCGCCGTGACCGGCTCGGACGGAAAAACAACGACGACGACCCTCATTGCGAAAATTCTGGAGCACGCGGGGAAAAAGGTCTGGATCGGCGGAAACATCGGACAGCCGCTCCTGCCGCGGGCTAAGGAGATGGTGGAGACGGACATTGCGGTGGTCGAGCTCAGCTCCTTCCAGCTGATGACGATGACGCGCTCGGCGGACATCGCGGTCGTGACGAATCTGGCTCCGAACCATCTGGACGTTCACAGGGGCATGGAGGAATACGTCGCCTCGAAGGAGAATGTCTACCTTCACCAGAGCGCGGACGGAAAGCTCGTCGTCAACATGGACAACGCCATCACGAACACCTTTGCCGAAAAAGCGAAGGGGCATGTCGAGAAATTCTCCCGCTTCGCGCTGCCGGAGCACGGCGTTTATCTCAAGGACGATGTGGTGTACCGGGATGGACGGAAGATCATGGACGCGGCGGATATCAAAATCCCGGGCGTTCACAACATCGAAAACTACATGGCGGCAGCCTGTGCGGTCGAGGGGCTCGCCTCGGACGCGGACATTGATGCTGTGGCGCGCAGCTTCGGCGGCGTCGAGCACCGCATCGAGCTGGTGCGCGAGCTGCACGGCGTTCGCTATTACAACGACTCGATCGCCAGCAGCCCCTCGCGCACCATTGCGGGGCTTCGCAGCTTTGACAGAAAGGTCATCCTGATCGCGGGCGGCTATGACAAGCACGTTCCGTTTGACGTGCTCGGACCGGAGGTTTGCGCGCACGTCAAGCTGCTCGTCCTCTGCGGCGCGACGGCGGAGAAAATTCGCGCGGCGGTCGAAAACGCGCCGGAATACGCCCCCGGCAAGCCGGAGATCATGACTGTGCAGTCGCTCGAGGCGGCGGTCGAGGCGGCGCGGGCGCACGCAGAGGCGGGCGATATCGTGACGCTCAGCCCGGCGTGTGCGGCGTTCGATCAATTTAAGAATTTCATGGTGCGAGGCGTGCGGTATAAGGAATTGGTGATGGCGCTGCAATGAGCGGCGCACGCGGAGACAGGATGGGATAGCATGGGACTGAAGGAAGCATACGGTGTTTACGATAAGGCAGTGCAGCTCAAGCGGAAGCTGGCGCACCCATACTGCGCGGCAGTGATCGTCGCGGCGGGCAGCGCCGCGCGCATGGAGGGGACAGACAAGATTTTTGCCATTCTGGACCGGCTGCCGGTCATCTGCCGGACACTGGACGCATTTGAGCGCTGCGATCTCATCGACGAGGTCGTCGTGGTCGCGCGCGAGGACACGCTCGAGCGCATGAGCCGGCTCTGCCCGGCATATCCGAAGGCGCGGATGGTGGTCCCGGGCGGCGCGACGCGGCTGGGATCCGTCCTAGCCGGGGTTCAGGCAGTCTCGTCCGAGGCAAAGCTCATCGCGGTCCACGACGGGGCGCGCCCGCTCGTGCCGGTCGAGGTCATCACGAAGACCGCCGCAAAGGCGGCGAAGTTTGCCGCTGCCGCACCGGCGATCCCGGTCAAGGACACGATCAAGGTCTCGACGGACGGGACGGTGCAGCAGACGCCGGACCGCAGAACGCTCTACGCGGTGCAGACGCCCCAGATCTTCGACGCGGACCTCCTGCGCGCAGCGCTTCAGAACGCGCTCGACAAGCAGCTCGCGATCACCGACGACTGCTCGGCGGTGGAGGCAATCGGCATGACGGTCCAGCTCACCGACGGCTCGGAGGAGAATATCAAGATCACGACGCCGCTCGATCTGGAGCTCGCGGAGGCGATCTTGCGCCGCAGAAAGTAGGGGAGGACGCAGCAATGAGAATTGGTCACGGATATGACGTACACCGGCTGGTCCCGGGCAGAAAGCTGATCCTCGGCGGCGTGGAAATTCCGTGGGACAGGGGGCTGGACGGGCACTCGGACGCGGATGTGCTGACGCACGCGGTCATGGACGCGCTGCTCGGCGCGGCGGCGATGGGGGACATCGGCAAGCTCTTTCCGGACAACGACGACCGCTATCTTGGTGCGGACAGTCTGATGCTCCTTTCGGAGGTGGTAAGCCGCCTCCACGCCGCGGGCTATCGCGTCGGGAACGTTGACGCGACGATTTTGGCGCAGAAGCCGAAGCTCGCGCCGCACATTGACGCCATGCGCGAGAAGCTGGCGGAGCAGCTTGCGGTCGATGTTTCGCGCGTCAGCGTCAAGGCGACGACGGAGGAGCGCCTCGGCTTTACCGGCAGGGAAGAGGGCATCGCCGCCCACGCGGTGTGCCTTTTGGAGGAGCAATAATGCAGAATACGCTTCCACAGTGGTACTGGTCAAAGGGGCTGCATGATGCGGAGCTGCTCGAAATCCATTTAGAAGGGGACACGCTGACGCTTCGGCTCGACAGCAGGGGCGCGGTGATGCAGAACGACCTTCGCGAGATTCGGCTCTACGGCTGCCGCCTGAAAACGCCGCTGCCGCAGCCGGGGCGCAAATGCCACGTATATTGGCTGAGCGATACGCTGACGCCGCTTCCGTATGGACAGTGGAAGCTCAGCGTGACGTTTGAAGTCCTCACGCACGGGAAAACGGAGCGCCAGCCGCTCACGGCGATCTTTGAGACAGCGGAAACGGTCAAAGCGAACTGAAAAATAAAAAACATCGGGCGGAAGCAACGCTTCCGCCCGATATATATTTTATATTTTATGGAACTTATTCGCTGACAGCGCGCAGATAATCCGCGCTCATGTAGGCAAGCTGGTCGTTGAAGAGGACCTGATACCAGCCCTCCGTCTTGCCGGTCACGGCGACCGGACTGTTCTGCGGGAGGGTGACGAGAATGGTGCTGCTTGTAGAGGGCGTGGAACGGACGTTGACGTCGTTCGTCGTCGCCATGCAGTCGACGAGCGCGGAGACGGTCACTTCATCGTTCGTTTCCTGCACAGGCATCAGACCGTTGACGCCGAGCAGCGCCGCGATGATGGAAGCCGAGCGCGTATTGAGTGCCGAGGTCTTGCCGTCATATTCCGCCGTGCCGCTCCATGCGTTGTCCTTCCAGACAAGGCGCAGGGAATATTGATTTTCGCCCAGATCGACGGAATAGGGATAGACCACGTCGGTCGCACCGGCGGTGTAGTCAAACGCGATCAGGAGCGCGCTGAGCGTCGTTGCGTCTGCGCCGGAGATGGACTGCGTGACCGGCTCAGTGTCGGCATCCTTCGTCCATGTGACGGTCAGATCGTCGACGGGCTCCGGCTCGTGGACGGTGATGTCGCTGATCGTAAACCAGCTCGAATCGTCATGATCTGAGAAGGTGAACTGAAGCAGAAGGTTGGTGCTCACATCGTTCAGCGCCAGCGTGAAGCCGCCGGAGACCGGCGAGATGCGGTAAAGCCCCGCGCTCTGATAGAAGGTCTGGAAGAGCTCTGCCACGGTGGAGTCGCCGTCCTGCACGCCGCAGGAATACTCGCGCCCCAGGCTCAGGCGGCTTCCCATGTTGTCGCGGATGCCGCTGTCGGAGATGAGATGCAGCGGCAGCAGCAGATCGAGCTCGCCGCTGTCCAGGCTCAGCACGCGGTGCAGCCCGGAGAAGATGTACTGATTTTTAGTGTTGCCGGGGTCGGACTGATACAGACACCAGTAATCCGTCCCGCTGGTCGTCTGCTGCGAGAAGAGCCAGCAGATACCATGTGCGTTCGTATAGGAGGTGGCAGTGACCGTATCATTGTTCTTCGTGATCAGGTCCGCCATCTTGGCGAGCTTTGTCTTGCTGGTGAACTGATGTCCACCGTAGGAGACATAGTCGCCCTCGTTGAGCTCTGCCTTGACGGGAAGTGTCAGAACGGAGCCGGTGTAAAATGCGGCGGCGGGGATACCGGTCTGATCGGATTTTTTCGAGCAGCCGGCAAAGAGCGAGACGAGCAGGACTGCCGCCAGCAAAAGCGCAATTTGCTTCTTCATTCGTGTTCCTCCAATCTGATTTTCTCCGGCGCGAGCCGGAGCGCCAGAATGCGTCCGGGATATGGTCTAGCCATGATCCGCAGGGGTGAATAAACTGAAAAGCTATTCTTAGAACCAATTATAGCATATATTTTCCGATCTTGCAAACTGAACATCAAAACCAGACCTGAATTCTTGCTTAATTTTTCGCTTCATTTTGACAAAAACCGCGCGATGCGGTATGATATTTTCAAATTAACCGTTTCGGAGGTCTTCATGCGTTATCCCTGTCTGGTGCTCGATCATGACGATACGGTGGTCAACAGCACCGCCGTCATCCACTATCCGTCCTTTGTGGAATATCTGAAAAGAGTGCGCCCGGGCGCACATTACACGCTCGAGGAGTATTTCCGGCTGAATTTCGACCCGGGCATCATCCCGCTGTTCACGCAGGTGCTGGGCTTCAGCGACGAGGAGCTGGAGGGGGAGTTCGACTTCTGGAAGGAGTACGTCAAGACGCGCGTGCCGGATGTGTTTCCCGGAATGCGTGAAATTTTGTGGCGGTTCCATGAAAAGGGCGGCATCATCACGGTCGTGTCGCACTCGGTGTCGGAAAACATCCTGCGCGACTACCATGAAAACGGGCTTCCGCAGCCGGACGCCATTTTCGGCTGGGAGCTTCCGCCGGAGCAGCGCAAGCCGCATCCATATCCGCTGGAGCAGATCATGCGGCAGTTTTCTCTGGAGTCAGGGCAGCTTCTGATGCTGGACGATCTGAAGCCGGGCTTTGACATGGCGCAGCTGTGCGGCGTCGATTTCGCGGCAGCCGGCTGGGCGAACGATATCCCGCAGATCGAGCAGTTCATGCGGCGGTACGGTAAATATTATTTCAAGACGGTCGATGCCTTTGGGGCGTTTATGGAGGAGTGCTATGAAGAAGGTTGAGCTTGCGACATGGGAGCGGCGCGAGATCTATGAGCTGTTCTCCGCCTGCGATCACCCGTTTTATTCCCTCAGCCTCGAACTGGACGTAACGAATCTCTACCGCTATACGCACGAGCGTGGCGTGTCCTTTTACTACTCGCTCTGCTGGCTGATGACCCGCGCGATGGAGCAGGTCGAGGCATTCCGGATGCGCATCCGCGGCGATGAGCTCGTCGTGGTCGACGAGCTGGTGCCGAGCTGCACCGATCTGGCGCCCGGAAGCGATGCCTTTGTGATCGTGACGCTGCCGCACGGCGGCGATATGGATGCGTTCTGCCGCCGCGCGAAGGAAAAGGCGGCGGGGCAGATGTACCTCTTTGACAAGGAGATGGAGCGGCTGGATACGCTGATTTATTTCTCCTGTCTTCCGTGGTTCCCGGTCACAGGCTTCGTGACCGAGCGGAATCTCGAGGTCGACGACTCCATCCCGCGCGTCACCTGGGGCAAATACCGCCGCGAGGGCGAGCACGTGACGCTCAACATCACGCTCGATCTCAACCACCGGCTAATCGACGGCGTACACATCGGAAAGCTCTATCAGATGCTTCAGAAGATGATCGAGCTGCTGTAAACCGCTATGAAAAACGTACTGTTGAGCGCTGATGGTCAAATTTCCGCCTATTCCGTGCCGGACGCGGTGGCGGACCGGCTGCAAGAGCATGGCATGGAGTTCTGCTGCAACTGGCTGCGCCATAGTCCGGACGCCGCAAAATACCGGGTGGACCGTGGCAGCTATGTCGGTCTTTGCTACACCGAACGGGATTTTATCGAATATCTGAACAGCTATATCTGCGAGGGGTCCGCTGTCCTTGTCAGGACGTTTCCCGGCATTTTTGACGCAGATGATCTCCCGGAGGAATATGCCGGTCTGCCGTATTTCAATTTCTGAAAGGGGACATCCATATGAAGCAGCTTCTGTTCGGAAATACGCTCATACTCTTAGCGATCGCCATTCTGGTGATGGCAGGGTTTGAGATCCTGCCGGCTGTGTTATGCTGGGCTGCCTTTGTTTTGCTGTTTGTGGGGCTCATCATGGCGTTCGGCGGCTATTTCAGCAAGGACGAATGACCAGTACACCGGATGGGGCGGAAAGCGGCACGGTTTGCTGTGTTGACATAATTCTTCAGAATTTCTTCATGGTTCGTTTACAAACTGTTCACCAACGCCGCCGCCATATCCGGTATGATTAGACCATCAGATGGAGCTGGTTCCCGGGAGCTCCCGAGAACAGGCGACGGCGCCATCTGGTCGCAACCACAACCATCCACATTCTTTCCTCTTCTCTCTTTAACAAAAATCAAGCGGACGCCTTCGGGTGTCCGCTTGATTTTTACGCTTTTCAAAAATACTTTTTGAAAAGCTTTCAAACGCGATTCGCTTCGCTGCCATCGCGTTTGAAAAAGATTGCGTGCCGCTGCGCGCATAAATTCTGCGCCGCAGGCGCAGAATTTCAACACTTGCGGCACGTAAAGTGTTTTATTCGACGTACACGCCGCCGAATAAAACGAATTTACATTTTATTCCGCCGTGCGCGGCGGAACTCTACGAGGTTTTTGAAAAAACGCCTCAAGACGGCGGCAAGGCTGGTGGCTCCGCAAAGAGAATCACTTGCAGTCCTGCGAAAAATACGCTATGATCGTTTCGAAAGAAAAAGCCGCTCGTCTGGCGGCTGACGAATCCCGAATCCGTTGTATGGAGGAATGGAGATAGAAAATGCTGACCAATTATCATACGCATACCTTCCGCTGCGGGCACGCGGCGCCGGTCCCGGACGAGGCATATGTCGAGCAGGCGATTGAGTCTGGATACGCGGTGCTGGGCTTTTCCGACCACACACCGTGGCCGTATCCGAGCGGCTTTGAAAACCGGACGGTCCGGATGCCGCTTTCGCAGCTTCCGGAATATTTTCAATCGATCCGCTCGCTGCGCGAGCAATACCGCGGCAGGATCGAAATTCGCCTCGGGCTGGAATGCGAATATTTTCCGGCGTACCTCGACTGGCTGCGCGGCATCCGTAAGCAGGTGGACTATCTGATCCTCGGCAATCACTTCGCGCTGACGGATGAGGGCGGCTTCGCCTTCCCATCCGCGACCGAGCCGGAGCAGCTCGCGCTCTATGCGCAGTATACGACCGAGGCGATGCGCACCGGGCTTTATGCGTATCTGGCGCATCCGGAGATCGTTCTGGCGCAGTATCCGGAATTTGACCGTGCAGCGAGGACGTGCGCAGAGCGTATCTGCGAGACGGCGCTCGAAACGGATATGCCGCTGGAATATAACCTCTATGGAGTCGATAAGCGGGCACGCAGGGGCTTCCGCGGGTTGGGCTATCCGTGTGAAGCCTTCTGGGAGATCGCGGCGCGGATGGGCTGCAAGGCGATCATCGGCGTCGACGCGCACCAGCCGGAGCATCTGGCGCGGACGGACCGCTTCCGCGCGGCGCAGGAATACCTGAACGGTCTCGGAATGGAGCTGCTCACGCGCCTGCCGCTTCCGGAGCAGGCGGAAAGCGCCTACTGAAACCGGGCGGCATAGCCGCAGCTGCGGCAGAGCGGATGGACGCGTTTTCCGGCGGCGAAGCCGTCTCGTATCTGCCGGGTAGCGGGCTGCGACAAAATTTCGTCCAGCTCCTGCGTGAACAGATTTCCGAGCGCCATATCGCCCTCATGGTCGAGACAGCATGGAACGACGGTCCCGTCGCACAAAACGGCGACCTGCTGCTTCAGCGCGAGGCAGCGCCCGCGCTCGCCGCGGTCGCGCGCGCCGAGGTCCGGCCAGTCAAAGCGCTCTCCATATTGCACGAAGACGCCCTGATCGAGCCGCCAGCCCCAGCTGTTTTCCTCCCACTCGCCGGGAAACGCGCCGTGCAGCGCGCGCAAAACAGCGTCATTTTTCCGGTTGAGCCCGACGGTCTCCGCGCCGTCCAGATTCCACAGGCGGTAATTGACCAGAATGCCGCGCGCGTGTGCTGCCAGCCCAAATTCCGCGCAGCCGCGCAGGTATGCCTCAAAGCCGCCGTGTTCGTTTGCCTCAAACGAGTGCAGACTGATGTGTACCTTGTGCAGACACGGCGCGGAAAGCAGCGCCGCCTGACGCATCGGAAGCAGCGTCCCGTTTGTGGTCAGCACGACGCGAAAGCCGAGCCGGTCGGCGATGGAAAGCAGCTCCTCAAGCTGCGGATGGACGAGCGGTTCGCCCATGACGTGCAGATAGAGATACTTCGTGTGCGCGCGCAGCTTTCCAGCGAGGAGCACGAACTCCTCCGGCGTCATCGTCCGCGCGGCGCGGCGCGTACCGGGGCAGAATGCGCAGCTGCGGTTGCAGATGTTCGTGATCTCGAGATAGATTCTTGAAAACATGGCAAGACATCCTTTTTTTATTAGATAGAGTATAGCATGAAAAGTTGGAAATGAACAGAGGCAGGATGGCGATGCTTTTTCCGGATTCACCGGAAGTGCCGTTTTTGCGGTGACACCGCAACTGTCGCT
>CAKTVN010000009.1 GCA_934623545.1 uncultured Oscillospiraceae bacterium | reverse complement strand
CGGCATGAAAGCCCCGCGCGCCAAAGGCGCGCGGGGGCGATACTTTGAATTTCGTCTTGGGCGCTCACTTTGCGCTGCCGAGATAGGCGGCGCGGACGTCCTCGTTCGCGAGCAGCTCGCTGCCGCTGCCCTGCATAAGGATGGAGCCGGTCTGCATGACGTATGCGACGTCCGCGATCTTCAGCGCCATGTTGGCGTTCTGCTCGATGAGCAAAACGGTGATGCCCTGTTCGTTGACGGCGCGGATGATGTCAAAAATGCCCTTGACGATGATCGGTGCGAGCCCGAGCGAGGGCTCGTCCATCATGATGAGCTTCGGTCTGGACATCAGCGCCCGCCCGACGGCAAGCATCTGCTGTTCGCCGCCGGAAAGCGTCCCGGCGAGCTGCCATGCGCGCTCGCGCAGGCGGGGGAAGAGACCATAGACGTTTTCAAGGTCTGCCTTGAGGCTGTCCTTGCGGAGGTACGCGCCGATGCGCAGATTTTCCTCGACGCTCAGGTTCGCAAACACGCGCCGCCCTTCGGGGACGAGCGTGATGCCCTTGGAAACAATATAGTCCGAGGGCTTGCCGGAGAGCGTTTCACCCTCAAAGACGACGCTGCCGCTTTTGGGCTTGACCAGCCCGGCGATGGTCTTCAGCGTTGTGGATTTGCCCGCGCCGTTGGAGCCGATGAGCGTGACGATTTTGCCCTTCGGCACGTCCAGACGGATCCCCTTGACGGCTTCGATGCCGCCGTAGGAGACGACAAGATCGCGAATTTCCAGAATGTTTTCCATGTCAGGCATCCTCGTCCACCCCCAGATATGCGTCAATGACGCGCTGATTTCGCTGAATTTCAGCGGGCACGCCGCTTGCGATCAGCTTGCCAAAGTCGATCACGTAGATCCGGTCGGAGATGTCCATGACCAGATCCATGTGGTGTTCGATCAGGAAGATCGTCAAATGGAACCGCTCACGCAGCTCGCGGATGAAGGCGGTCAGCTCCTCGGTCTCCTGCGGGTTCATGCCAGCGGCGGGCTCATCCAGAAGCAGAAGCTTCGGCTCGGTCGCGAGGGCGCGCGCGATCTCAAGCCGGCGCTGCTTGCCGTAGGGGAGACTGGTCGCAAGCTCGTCCTTCACATCGTCCAGTCCGACGATCCGCAGAAGGTCCAGCGCCCGTTCGCGCTGTGCCTGCTCCTCCTTTGCGTTTGTGCGGAAGACGGCGGAGAAAAGCCCCGCGCTCCGGCGCAGATGCATGGCGGTCAGGACGTTTTCAAAGACGGACATGGACTTGAACAGGCGGATGTTCTGGAAGGTGCGCGCGACGCCGAGCTGCGTGATGATGTCGGGCGTATTGGAGACGTTTTGCCGGTAAAGCCCGGCGTTTTCGCCGAGATACTGCTTTTTCATTTTGCCGTTCGGGTGATTCTCGACGATGGTCTTGCCGAGAAATTCTACCTTGCCGTTTGACGGCTCATAGACGCCGGTGATGCAGTTGAAGGCGGTGGTCTTTCCAGCGCCGTTCGGACCGATCAGAGCGACGATCTCGCCCTCGTTCACATCCAGCGAGAGGTTATTGACGGCAAGGACGCCGCCGAACTGCATGGTCACGTTTTCAACGTGCAGTACGTTTTTGACCTCGCTCATTTCGCCGCCTCCTTTCCGTCCGCTGCCGCGCGTTTCTTCCGAAGCCCCGCGCGCATCCGCCGCAGATGCCAGCTCAGCTCATGGTCGCCCAGAAGCCCCTTGCGGAAGAAGAGAACGATGCACATGATGATGATGGAGAAGACGACCAGGCGGAAGCCGTTGCGGAAGATGCCGGGCGCCTGAATGCCGAGAAATTCGCCCATATCGAGACCGCGCAGCCACCACTCCGACGCGGAGATGAACAGCAGTGCGCCGATCACGGAGCCGGAGACCGAACCGATGCCGCCGAGGACGACCATCAGCAGAATTTCGTAGGTCATGGCGGACTTGAAGTTGTTTGCCTGCGCGATGGCAAGCACCATCGCCATGCACGCGCCGGCGATGCCGGCAAAGAAGGAGCTGGTGCAGAAGGAGATCATCTTGTGCTTCGCGAGGTTGATGCCCATTGCCTCGGCTGCGGTCTCGTCGTCGCGGATGGCTTTGAAGGCTCTGCCGTAGGTGGAATTGACCAGCAGCACGATCAGCCCGATGCAGACCGTCGCGATCGCGACCGGGACGAGCGTAGAGAAGCTGAGCGTCGTATTGCCGAGCTGGAGCTTGAAGGAAAGCGCGCGCGGGAAGCTCTTGAGCATATTCGAGCCGTTGGTGACGGGACCGAGCTTGCTCCACTGGAACACCGCGCGGATGATCTCGGCAAAGCCGAGCGTCGCGATGGCAAGATAGTCGGATTTGAGCTTCAGGACCGGAAGTCCGATCAGATACGCGAACAGCGCCGCGAGCAGACCCGCCAGCACCACCGCGAGCACGACGCCAAGCACAGTCCCGAAGCCGCCGAGCGCGCCGGAGAAGAGCTCCGGGAAGGAGAAGCGGATCGCCGCCTGATAATACTGATAGACGGAGTCGCGCGAGGCGGAGGGAATGGTAAAGATGGCGTAGGTATACGCGCCGATGAGCATGAAGCCCGCGTGTCCCAGCGAAAACAGCCCCGTAAAGCCGTTGAGCAGGTTCATTGACACGGCGGCGAGCGCATAGACCGAGCCCTTTTGCAGGACGGTCAGCAGCATGGACATCGGACTCGTGGGCGCGATGAGCTGATCGAGCAGGAACACGACGCCCCAGAACAGCACGATGCCGAGCGCGGTCAGAAGATTTTTCCGGACGTTGACTGATTTTTTCATGCCGCGCCTCCTTTCAGACCTTGTCGGTGGACTTCTCGCCAAACAGACCGGTCGGCTTGAAGACCAGAATGACGATCAGCAGCACGAAGGTGAACGCATCGGAGAAGGTGGCAAAGCCGATCTGCTCCGTAATGAGCTGCTGCGTGACGAGAATGGTGTCCAGCCCCTTGATGAGACTTTCGCACACGCCGATGATGAACGCGCCGAGGACCGCTCCGGGGACGGAGCCGATGCCGCCGAAGACGGCGGCGACGAACGCCTTCAGACCGGGCATGGCGCCGGAGGTCGGCACGATGCCGGGATAGTTCGTGAAGAACAGCAGCGAGCCGATCGCCGCGAGGAACGAGCCGATAACGAAGGTAAAGGAAATGACGGAGTTGATCTTGATGCCCATGAGCTGCGCGGTCTCGAAGTCCTTCGACGCGGCGCGCATCGCCATGCCGATCTTGGTTTTCTGGATGAACCAGACGAGCGCCGCGACGATCGCGACGGTCAGGACCGGAGTGATGAGCGTCACGCGGGTGGTCGTCGCGCCGAAGATGGTGACCTGATCGGAGATCCAGGGGATGACGGGATAGTTTTTATTGAGCCCGCCGGTGATGTAGAGCGCCAGATTCTGGAGCAGATAGCTCACGCCGATGGCGGAGATCATGACGGACATACGCGGCGCAGAGCGCAGCGGCTTATACGCCACACGCTCGATCGCAAAGCCGAGCGCGACGGTCAGGACGATGGTCAGCGGAATGGAGATATAAAGCGGGAGCGACGCGGAGAGATAGACCATGATGAGTCCCGCGACCATGAACACGTCGCCGTGGGCGAAGTTGATCAGGCGCAGGATGCCGTATACCATGGTATAGCCGACCGCGATCAGCGCGTACTGCCCGCCGACGGAGATGCCGGAGAGAATGTAGGGCAGCACGGTCTTGAACAGAGCCATGACAGGAACCTCCTTTGAATCGATGCGGGTCTCTCGGACCGGACTGCTGCGAAAAGAGGCGTTCCGCCGGGGCGGAATGCTGCCTTTCGCCGCAGCCCGATAAACGCGGGTGCTGGCGGAAGCTTACGCCTCCGCCAGCGCCGGGTTGGGAAGGGAGAACACTCAACCAAGGAAGAATACTCAACCAATGGTTGAGAGAAACGAGCAAATCAAGGCTGCTAAAAGCCTCGCAGAGTTCACGCCCGCAGGTGCGAAATCAAATGCAGATGCGTTTCCCATTTGAGAGCGTGTTAGCCGACGGTGGCTTCCGTGACGAAGTCCCACTTGCCGGTCTCGGTGTTGCAGCGCTTGACGAACGCGCTGGTGCGGTTGGCGTCGCCGGTCTCGTTGAAGGAGATCGCGCCGGTCACGCCGGTGTAGGTGACGCTCGGGAGGACCTTGAGGACCTCAGCGGGGTCGGTCGAGCCGGCAGCCTTGAGCGCCTCGAGCGCGACGTAATAGGCGTCATAGCCCATCGCGGTGACGGCTGCGAGCTCGTCGTTGCCGCCATTGTTGGCAAGCGCGGTGGAATCGGAGTTCATCCACGCCTTGATGTTCGCGTCGAAGTCGGCGTCCGCGCCCTCCTGATAGAAGGTGGTGACGCAGATCTCAACGTCGGTTCCCTTCGCGGCTTCGAGGATGACGTTGGAGTCCCACGTGTCGCCCGCGAGGATCGGCATACCGAGCGACTGGGCGGCAGCCTTGGCGATGATCTGTGCGGCAGCCTCAGTAGAGACCGGGGAGAAGAAGACGTCGCAGCCCTGATTCTGAGCATTGGTGATGTAGGTGGAGTAGTCCGAGGTGCCCTCCGGGAATTCCTCAACAACGCAGTTCTCCTTGCCGAAGGCTTCGACGAAGTAGTGGCTCAGACCGCCGGAGTAGTCGTCGCCCTGCTTGGACAGGCAGTATGCCTTCTTTGCGCCGAGCTCGTTCTTGGCGTAGTTCGCAAGGACGGTGCCCTGGAACGGATCGAGGAAGCAGATGCGGAAGTAGACGCTGCAATCGGCGGTGACGTTCGGGTTGGTGCAGGTGACGCCGATGGCGGGGACGTTGGCGGCGGCGAAGGTATCGCCCGCGGCGATCGAAACGCCGGAGCCGTAGGAGCCGAGGACCAGCGAAGCGCCGCCGGAGATCAGGGTCTGCGCAGCAGAGGGCGCCTTGTCGTTGGAGGAGGCGTTGTCTGCGTAGAGCAGCTCGACCTTATACTCCTTGCCGCCGATCTCGACGGTGGGCGTCTCCTGATTTGCAAACTGCATACCGAGGATCTCCTGCTTGCCGCCGGCGCCGTTGTCGCCGGACTGCGGCTCAAAGACGCCGATCTTGACGACGTTTTCGCTGCTGTCGGAAGCGCTGCTGCTGGAGTCGGAGCTTGCGGCGGGCGTCTTGTCAGACGCGGTGCTGGCGCAGCCTGCGAACGCGCAGACGAGCATCAGCACGGCGAGCATCAAAGCAATGATTTTTTTCATGATGTTTTCCTCCTCTTTGAACGTGCGTTGGGTGTGTGTCCCGCAGGAAAATCCAAAAATGTCTTTATGAGAAGGACAAGTGTCTTTACTGACGGGAACTTTTATAGTTTCATATTATAGCGGGGAGGAAGTGAAAATGCAAGAAGTATTTTTTCGATTTTGTAAAAAAATCGAAAAAAGATGCAAAAAGTGTAAAATGTCATGGAAATTATGAAATATAAACAATTTTTGACTGAGAAATATGTGCATTCACACTGAAATAGTAATGTCGAAATGCACGAATCTGCACCGGAATGCTTCCAAATGCGCCGGAGAGGTGGCGAAAACGGGCGCGCTCGGGCGGGGGATCATGCCATTTTGAAGAAAGATCCGCTCCGGACGCACACGAATGTGCATCCGGAGCGGACAAATATGCTGCCGGGACCTATTCACTTTCACGGTACGCCCGCAATCCGGCGCGTCCCTCCTCCGTGACCGGCTTGAGCCATTTGAAGCTGCGGAAGTGGAGCAGGCAGGCGATGGATTTCGGGATGTCCTCGCCGAGATAGGCGACAACGACGACCCAGAAGAACGGCAGCTTCAGCACATTCGCCGCAAGCAGCGTCAGCGGGATGGAGACCAGCCAGAGACTTCCCATGTCATAGAGCATCCCGCACAGCGTGTCGCCGCCGGAGCGGAAGACGCCGACGACCTGAACATAGGAAATGTTCCGGAAGAACACCTCCGCCGAGCAGAAGATCGTGACGCTCAGTGCCGTTTGGAGCGTCAGCGCGGAGAGATTGCTTCCGTTTGCGAACACGGAGATGAGCGGGTAGCGGAATAGGATCGTCAGCCCGCCGATCACCACGCCCATCAGCGGGATGAGGACGGAGAAGCGCGTGGCGTCTTCGACCCCGCGGCGGATCTTGCCCTGACCGATCGATTTCCCGACCATGATGACGCAGGAGTTTCCGAGCCCGACGTAGAAGGAGAACGCAAGCTCCGAGAAGGTCTTGAAGATGGTCATGCCCGCGTAATACTCATAGCCGATGTTGGCGTAGACCATATTGAGGACCAGAATGCCGAGCGCCCACATCCCCTCATTGAAGACGACCGGAAGCGCGCGCCGGTAGAAGATCTTGAGGTTTTCAAGCCCGAATGCCGTGAGCTCCCGGATGGGACCGATGAGCAGATTCTTCTCAAACGCGGAGAAGAGCAGGATCAGCACCGGACCGAGCCACGAGGAGATGCACGTCGCGAGCGCCGCGCCGGCGATGCCCATCTGCGGGAAGCCGAACGCACCGAAGATGAGACCGTAGTCCACGAAGGCGTTGGCGATGGTCGTGAAGATCGAGACATAGAGCGGCAGACGCACACGCTCCGTGTTGCGCAGGACGGTGCACAGGACGTTCGTCAGCGTGACCGCCGGATAGGAAAAACAGACGATGGACAGGTATTCGCATCCGGCGGCGACGACGCTCGGGTCCTTGTTGAACAGCCCGAGCACCCAGCCGGGGGCGAGGCACGCGACGAGCAGGAAGATCGACGTCAGCACCAGGCACGTCATCACGCCCATGCCGAGCACGCGGCGGATGCCCTTGTGGTCCTTGATGCCCCAATACTGCGAGATAAAGACGCTCATGCCGGAGCACAGACCGAAGCCGAGCAGTGCGCACAGCCAGCCCCACTGCGCCGCCATGCCGACGGCGGACAGCGCGACGTCGCCCAGACGGGAGACCATCATGGTGTCGACGAGCTGGAAGGAGCTGGTCAGCACGTTTTGCAGCGCGACAGGGACCGCCAGACGGAGCGTCACTTTCCAGAAGGGCTTATCGCCCAGATATTTACTCCATTTCATATGAAAACACTCCAAAAGATTCAAGATAACAAAGGACTGTCATTTTACGACGTCTCTGTATACGCGATAAAAGCCTCGCAGAGTTCCGCCGCGCACGGCGGAATAAAATGTAGATTCGTTTTGTCTGGCGGCGTGTGCGTCGGACAAAACTCTTTGCACAATGCAAGTGTGGAAATTTTGCACCCGGGGTGCAAAATTATGCGCGCAGCATTGTGCAGCCTTTTCAAACGCGATGGCAGCAACGCGAATCGCATTTGAGATCGGGTCAAAAGCTTTTGACCCGATAAAAGTGGGATGCCGCGCAGCGGCATCCCACGAGGTTTTTCAGGTGGCGCAGGTCACCTTGGATGACAGCGGTGTTTGCTGTGTTTATGCCATACCGGCGGTAATGATCGCCATCTTGTAGACCTCGTCTGCGTTGCAGCCGCGGGACAGGTCGTTGATGGGGGCGTTCAGACCCTGAAGGATGGGACCGTAAGCCTCAAAGCCGCCAAGGCGCTGTGCGATCTTATAGCCGATGTTGCCGGCTTCGATGCACGGGAAGATGAAGGTGTTGGCGTAGCCCGCGACCTTGGAGCCGGGGAACTTCAGCTGACCGACGACCGGGGAGACCGCGGCGTCGAACTGCATCTCGCCGTCGATGGCAAGCTCGGGCGCGAGCTTCTGCGCCTCGATGGTGGCGTCGTGGCTGAGCTGGACGGTGCCGCCCTTGCCGGAGCCCTTGGTGGAGAAGGACAGGAGCGCGACCTTCGGGTCGATGCCGAAGAAGGCGGCGGTGCGCGCGGACTCTACCGCGACCTCAGCCAGCTTCTGCGCGCCAGAGAAGACGACCTCGCCGGTGGTCTTGTCGAGCGTGTCGGGATAGTCGATGTTGATGGCGCAGTCGCCCATGCAGTATTTTTCGTCGTTGCCGTCCTTGTCCTTGCGGAACAGGATGAACGAGGAGGAGACCAGATGCGCGCCCTTTCTCGTCTTGACCAGCTGGAGCGCGGGGCGGACGGTATCGGCGGTGGAGTAGGTCGCGCCGCCGAGCAGGGCGTCTGCCTTGCCCATCTTGACGAGCATCGTGCCGAAATAGTTGCCCTTGGCGAGCGCGGCGCGGCAGTCTTCCTCAGACATCTTGCCCTTGCGCAGCTCGACCATCTTCGCGACCATCTCGTCCATGCCCTCATAGGTCGCCGGATCGATGATCTGCGCCTTGCAGATGCAGAAGTTGCCCTTTTCCGCGGCAGCCTTGACCTCGTCGACGTTGCCGATCAGAATGACGTCCATCAGGTCTTCCTTCAGCAGGCGGTCGGTCGCCTCGAGAATACGGGCGTCGGGACCTTCGGTAAAGACGATGGTGCGGCGCGTTGCCTTCAGCGCGTCAAGCAGTTTCGTAAACATAGTATGTATACCTCCATTTTGCGGTGGACCGCACATTTCTGGAACCAGTATACAACGATTTGCCGCAGGACTCAACTGTTTGCGAGAAAATTTTTCAGGTTTTCAAAGGGATCGCGGAAAATACGCGCGGAGGCAAAGCCGCGATAGGTCTGGTAAAGGGAGAGACCTTCGCTGGTCTCGTAAAAGGTTTCAGTCTCAAACATGGCTCATTCCTCGCTTTCGCTGCCGTCGATGGTCTCATAATCGTCGTCTTCAGAGGGGGCGGCGCCGTCAAACGCCTTGCCGACCTGCTCGCCGAGCTCCCTGCCGAGCTGCCCCATCTTCTGCCCGAACTCGTTCATGGTGCGCTCGAACTGCCGGGTGTCAAACTTCTTTCCGTCAAAGCTGAAGGAAAAGTTCCGGCGCTTTTTCTGCCCCTTGCCGGAGCCGTCGCGCGAAACGGCGCTGCCGCCGACGTTGTCGCAGCTCAGCGAGCCGCCCGCCGTGACGTTTCCGCCGACATCGCCGCAGGTGACGCTGCCGTTGGCGGTGACGCTGCCCTCGACGTCGTCGCAGTTGACGCTGCCGCCGGAGGAGACGTTGCCGTCGATGTCGTCACAGTTGACGCTGCCGCCGGCCTTGACGTCGCCGCCAATGGCGTCGCAGCTGACGCTGGAGCCAGCGCGGACGCTGCCCTGTACATCCCCGTCGACGGTGACGGCGAAGACGGAGTCGATGTTCAGCGCCTCGCCCTCATATTCAAATGTGATGCGGCTCGCCTCGGGGCATTTTGTGACCTCCTGCGCGCCGATGAGCGTGTGCCCGGCGAACAGGACGGCGTGTATGGTCCTGGGGTCGTCGTCCCACGGAAGGTCGAGCGCGGGCTGTGCGGCGTCGTCATCCTCGTCCGCTTCCGGCGCGCAGCCGAGCAGCTCATCGACGCGCACGCCGTAGACCGCGGCAAGCTTCGGCAGAAGCAGGATGTCGGGATAGCTCTGCCCGTTTTCCCACTTGCTGATCGCCTGCGCGGTGATGCCAAGCTCCTGTGCGAGCTGATCCTGTGTCATGGAGCGCTCCTTGCGAAGCGCGGTGATCCTCTGTCCAAATTCGTTCATTATGATCTGCCTCCTGATTTTCAGTCGTGTTATGTGTGAAATTCGATTGCGTGTGCCGCAACTTATGGCTCGATTATGCGCAATGGTTCTTAAAAAATCAATAGAAAATCAGTTGAATTTGCAAAAAATAAGACAACCGAAGGTTGAATGACGGATAAATTCCGTATTTCAACCTTCGGTTGCGGCAAAAAAGACGCTCTCCGGTGCCTCCGGGCAGCGGACGCGCTGCCCGGAGGCGATGCAGACGGGTGCATTTGTGAGCGGGTGGGGGAATTCCAGCTCCATGGCGCACAGTTGCTGCGGCGCAAGACCGCACTGCGCGGAAAAGGCGCGCGAGGCGTCGGTCGCGTACTGCGGGTCGCCGAGAATGGGAAAGCCCGAGGCGAGGCAGTGCAGCCGGAGCTGGTGCGTGCGTCCGGTGATGGGATGCAGCGCGAGCAGGGCGGTATGGCTCCAGCGCTCGAGGGTGCGGTATTCGGTAAGGGCGCTCTGCCCGCGCGGGTCGACGGTGCGCAGAAGACTGCCGCCGCCGAGCTTGAAGACCGGAAGCTCGATCGTGCCGGAGGGCGGCTCCGGCGCGCCGAAGACGCAGGCGTGATAGGTCTTGCGGATGCTGCCCTCGCGGTGCAGGCAGCGGAATTTTTCGTGGATGTACGCGGATTTTGCGAACAGGACGATGCCGAAGGTGTCGCGGTCGAGCCGGGAGACGGGATGGATGCCGCAGCGCTGCCCGGTTTGCAGATAATGGTACAGCAGCCCGTTTGCAAGCGTCCCTTCGTTGCGGCAGGGGGAGGGATGTGTCAGCATCCCAGGCGGCTTGTCCAGCGCGATGAGCGCCTCGTCCTCATAGAGCACGCGGAGCGCGAGCGGCTCCGGATCGAAGCCCTCGACGGTCTCCTCGATGCGGACCGTGATCTCGTCGCCGGGGCGGACGGGATGGTTGGTGTGGACGGGCACGCCGTTGACCAGAAGGGCGCTCTGCCATTTGAGCCGCGAGATGAGCGAGGAGGACATGGAAAGCTCCCGCCGCAGAAGGCTTTCCAGCGGCGCTTCGCGCGCGGCGGTGCAGTGTAAGAGCATGGCACTTCCTCCCCCTCAATCGATACTATATATAATATAATATAGCGCGCGGAGGCGGGAAGCGCAATCAGAGATTTCCCTGAAGGTCGGCGTGGTCCCAGAGCTGCTTGAGGAAGATGACGCCGATGGGAAAGAGAATCATGCCCGCGATGCCGACGGTCCGGAAGCCGATGTACAGCGCCATGAGCGTCAGCAGCGGATCGAGTCCGACCTGCTTGCCGACCAGACGCGGCTCCAGCGCCTGCCGCGAGAGCGCGGCGACGGCGTAGAGGATGAGAAAGCCGATGCCCTGCCGAAGCGCGCCCTGCGCAAAGCAGAGCAGGCTCCACGGGATCAAAATTGTCCCGGTGCCGAAGACCGGCAGCGCGTCCACCAGCGCGATCACGATGCCGAACAGCAGCGGATAGTCGACGCCCAGCAGCATCAGTCCTGCCGTCACGATCACGAACAGAATGCCGGTCAGCTTGAGCTGCGCCCGCAGCCAGCCGCCGAGCGAGACACGCAGATGCTCCAGAATGCGGGTGAGTCTTTCACGCCATGCCTCCGGCAACTTTTTCTGCGCATAGTCCCGGAGCGCGGGCAGCTCGCCGGAGATCATGAAGCTCGCGAGAATGGACGTGATGATGAACAGCACGATGCCGGGCGCGCGCCCGAGAAAGCCGGAGGCGAACTCAAACAGCCATTCATAGACCTTCGTCCCGAGCAGCGAGCCGCTTTCAAAAAGACTCCGGATGCCGGAGCGAAGCCCGGTCCCGATGCCGTCCGGCAGCTTCCCGGCAAGCGCCAGAAGCCGTTCCTCGAGCCGCAGAAGCGGACCCGAGAGCGCCTGCGCCAGCTCCGGCAGGCGGCGCAGAAAGCCTGTCAGCTCACCGAGCAGCGTCCGGCACAGGAAGAATAGCCCGCTCCCGAGCGCGGCAAACACGCACAGCACGCACAAAAAGGACGCAAATCCGCGCGGAAAATGCGTCCTGCGTAGAAGCGCCCGGACGGGCTTTTCGACCAGCCCCGCGACGGCGAGCCCGATGAAAAACGGCAGCAGCACCGGCAGCAGCACCGCCGCGAACAGCCACAGCCCCAGCGCGCCCGCGGCGAGCAGCGCGGCGGTGCGCCATATTTTTTTGCGGTTCAAAGCGTCACCTCCTGAAAAAGAGTGTAAGACCGGCTTGCAATTTGCAGACAGATGGTGTATAGTAGCCACCATACAAGGACATATGCTTTTTCTTCAAGGACGAAAGGGGAGCTTCCAGATGGAAAAAACACCGAAGTATTATATTGTGGAGGCAGCGGCGCTGCCGGATATCTTCCGCAAGGTCGCCGAGGCGAAGCGTCTGCTCGAAACGGGCGAGACGGACAAGGTCAACGTTGCGACGCGGGCGGTCGGCATCAGCCGCAGCGCGTTTTATAAGTACCGCGACACCATCTCGCCGTTTCAGAATCTGATGGCGGGCAGGATCATCACCTTCCAGATGATGCTCAAGGACAAGGCGGGCGTTCTGTCGTCGATACTATCCATTTTTGCCAATAATGGGGCAAATATACTCACGATCAACCAGAGCATTCCCTCCGGCGGGCGCGCGATGGTGACGATCTCCGCCGAGACGGGCAATCTGAGCTGCTCGCTTGAGGAGCTGGGGCATCTCATCAGCGAGACGCAGGGCGTCGTCAAGGCGGAAATGGTCGCGGGGTAAATGTAAGGAGCGTTTTATGAGAAGTTTTCAGTATTACATTAAAACAGATGTCGTGTTTGGCGCGGGCGAGGTCGCGCGCGTGGCGGAGCTCGTCAAAAAGCACGGCGGAAGCCGCGTGCTCGTGGTCTACGGCGGCGGAAGCGCCCGGCGCAGCGGGCTTTTGGAGCGGGTGTTCGGCGCGCTGGACGCGGCGCTCATTCCGTATGCCTCCATCGGCGGCGTGCAGCCGAATCCCCGTGTGGAGCTGGCGCGCGAGGGCGTTCGCAGGGCGCTGGAGTTCGGCGCGGACCTGATCTTAGCGGTCGGCGGCGGCAGCGTGATCGACACCGCCAAGGCGATCGCACACGGGACGGCGAACCCGGATGTGGATATCTGGGAATTCTGGAAGCGCCGCGCGGCGCTGGAGCGCTCGACGCCGGTCGGCGTGATCCTGACCATCCCGGCGGCGGGCAGCGAGACGAGCGACTCGGCGGTCCTGACGAACGAGGCGGAGAGCGAAAAGCGCGGACTCAATACCGATCTCAACCGCCCGGCGTTCGCAATTTTGGACCCGGAGCTTGCGCGCACACTGCCGCAGCGGCAGCTGTCGTGCGGCGTGACGGATATCATGATGCACACGCTCGACCGCTATTTTACGCTGGCGGACGACAATGAGCTGACGGACGAGCTTGCCGAGGCACTTTTGCGGGTGGTCATCCGCAACGGTCCGCAGGTCGTGCGCGACGCACAGGACCTGCACGCGATGAGCGAGATCATGTGGTGCGGCAGCGTGTCGCACAACGGTCTGACCGGGCTCGGCGGCATCAAGGAGTTTACGACGCATCAGCTCGGACACGCGCTGAGCGAAAAATTCGATGCCATCCACGGCGAGAGCCTTTCCGCCATGTGGGGCAGCTGGGCGCGGTATGTCTGCGGCGTGAAGCCGGCGCGCTTTGCGCGCTATGCGCGGAACGTCTGGGGCGTAGACGACGAGGATGACGACGAAGCCGCCACGCTCGGCATCGAGGCGACGGAGAATTTTTTCCGCGCCATCCATATGCCGGTCTCGCTCGGTGAGCTTCCGGGCGTCGGCGTACAGAGCGAGGCGGGACTTGCGGAGCTTGCGGACCGGTGCAGCTTCCGCAAAAGCCGCACCATCGGCAATTTCCGCGTGCTGGGGTATGCGGATATGCTGGAAATTTACCGGCTGGCAAATCACTGAGCACGTAAGGAGGAGCTATGCAGAACATTGCGGTCGCGGGCTATGGCACGGTCGGCGGCGGTGTGGCGGAAATTTTGACCCGCAACGCTGAGAAAATTGCCGAAAGCGCCGGGGAGCCCATCGCGCTCAAATACATTCTGGTCCGGAGAGAGCGCCCGGGCGATCCCTTTGAAGGGCTTATGACGAAGGATTTTGCGCAGATCGAGTCCGACCCTGAGGTCACGATCCTCGTAGAGACCATCGGCGGCTGCGGGGCGGCGTTGGAGTACTGCACGCGCGCGCTGAAAGCCGGGAAGAGCGTCGTGACGGCGAACAAGCAGCTGGTCGCCGAGCACGGCGCGGAGCTTCTGGAGCTGGCGCGGGCACACGGCGTCAATTTCCTGTTTGAGGCGTCGGTCGCGGGCGGCATTCCGGCGCTGCATCCGCTGACGCGCTGCCTTGGGGCGAATGTGCTGACGGAGGTCAGCGGCATTCTCAACGGGACGACCAATTATATCCTGACGCAGATGCTGGAAAATGGGCAGAGCTATGACGCGGCGCTTTCGGACGCGCAGCGGCTCGGTTACGCCGAGGCGGACCCGACCGCGGACGTCGAGGGCATCGATGCCGGGCGGAAAGCCTGCATTCTTGCCGACCTCGCGTTCGGAAAGAACGTGGACCCGGCGCGCGTGCACATGGAGGGAATTTCGAAGATCAAGGCTGCGGACGCAGCCTTTGCCGCCGCAGGCGGCATGAAGCTCCGCCTGCTCGGGCGGGCAGTGCAGCGCGGCGCGGAGCTGTTCGTATTTGTCGCGCCGCATTTTGTCCCGGAGACGCAGCTTCTGGCGCACGCAGGCGGCGTAAACAACATGGTCGAGGTCCGGGGCAGCGAGGTCGGGAGCGTCCAGTTTGCGGGACCTGGCGCCGGGCGCTATCCGACGGCAAGCGCCGTGCTGGGCGACGTGATCGACATTGTGAAAAATCCGGCAAGACCGCAGCCGTGCGGCTGGAGCGGGGAGGCGGCTGCGCTCGCAGACCCGGAGCGGTTCGAGGCGCGCTGGTTCGTGCGGACGCAGGAGCGGCGCGAAGCCGTCGAGGCGGCGCTCGGCGCGGTGCGCTGGCTGCCCGATCAGCAGGGCTTCCGCGGCGGCATCACGGAGAAGCTGCCCCGCTGTGTGCTGTTTGACAGCGGCTTGCGCCTTGACGCGGTCATGCCGGTCAAAGATGAATGATTCCGGAGGGATACTATGGCACTCATTGTACAGAAATTCGGCGGAAGCTCCGTTGCCGACGCGCAGCGCATCTTCCATGTCGCCGAGATCATTACAAAAACCTATCAGCAGGGCAATTCCGTCTGCGTTGTGCTCTCCGCGCAGGGCGATACGACGGATGATCTCATCGCGAAGGCGCAGGAGATCAACCCTGAAGCCTCCCGCCGCGAGATGGATATGCTCCTCAGCTGCGGCGAGCAGATGTCCATCGCCCTCATGGCAATGGCGATCGAGAAGCTGGGCTTCCCGGTCGTGTCGCTCTGCGGCTGGCAGATCGGCATGGGCACCGACTCCAACCACTCCTCCGCCCGCATCACCAAGGTGGACTGCGAGCGCGTCAAGGAGGAGCTGGATAAAAAGCGCATTGTTCTGGTCGCGGGCTTTCAGGGCGTCAACCGCAGCGGCGATGTGACGACGCTCGGGCGCGGCGGCTCGGATACGACTGCGGTCGCCCTTGCGGTCGCCCTTCAGGCAGACCTCTGCCAGATCTATACCGATGTCGACGGCGTCTATACCAGCGACCCGCGCATCGTCCCCGAGGCGCACAAGCTCGACGAGATCACCTATGACGAGATGCTCGAGCTTGCATCCATGGGCGCACAGGTGCTCCATAACCGCTCCGTCGAGCTCGCCAAGAGCTATGGCGTCCGTCTGGAGGTCCTCTCCAGCTTTACCGGCAATCCCGGTACCATCGTGAAGGAGGTAGTCAAGAAAGTGGAAAAAACATATATTACCGGCGTCGCGCAGGATAAAAAGATCGCCCGCTTCGCGCTGGTCGGTCTTGAAGATGTCCCCGGCGTCGCCTATAAGCTCTTCAATCTCCTTGCCAAGGGCAAGATCAACGTCGATATGATCATCCAGTCCCTCGGTCATGATGAGCGCAAGGACATCATCTTTACCGTCGCCGAGAAGGATGCCATGCCCTGTGCCAAGCTCCTCGACGACAACAAGGAGACCCTGAAATTCGACCACATGGACATCAACACCGGCGTCTCCAAGGTCTCCATCGTCGGCGCCGGTATGCTCGAAAACGCGGGCGTCGCCGCCAAAATGTTCGAAGCCCTCTATCAGGCGCATATCAACATCCACATGATCTCCACCAGCGAGATCAAGGTGTCCGTCCTGATCGACAAAGAGGACTCGGACAGGGCGGTGAGAGTCATCCACAACCAGTTCTTCCAATAACCGCAGCGGATCTTTTCCGCCGGAACGGCGTTGCTCGGGCTTGACGTACAGCGTGTACGCCTGCGCCCTCGCGCCTTGCCCCGGCAAAAAATCTCTCGCTGCGGGCAGCGGATCTTTTCCGCCGGAGCTGCGTTGCAGCGAATTCGACGTATACACGATACGCCTTGCCCCGACGGAAAATCTCGCGCTGCGGTGTTCTACAGAAGAGTGCCTATGCTTCGGGAGCTTGACGTACACTCTGTACGCCTGTGCCCTCGCGCCTTGTTCCGGCGAAAAATTTCACGCCGCGGTGCCCAACAGGGGAGTACCGATATTGCGGGATATTCTGCTGGAGCGGCGCTGTAGCGGGCTGGTGCGCAGTCTGAGCAAACAAAAGCGGCATAATCGGACCCCTTCGTCATATGTTATGACGAGGGGGTCGTGTTCATGAAGAAGCGATGTGTGCTTACCTTGATTCTGACGGCGCTGGCTGGGACGGCGCTGCATTTTGCGTATGATCTCTGCCCCGCGCCGCTGGTCGGGCTGTTTGCGCCGGTAAACGAAAGCGTGTGGGAGCATCTCAAGCTTCTGTTCTGGCCGTTTCTGGCGGCGGGCTTCGTGCTGACGTGCGGGCAGGAGGAAAAGCCTGCCGCGTGGAGCGGCTTTCTGCTGGCGGAGCTTCTGATGCCGCTCGTGCTGCTGGGAATTTATTATCCGCTGCGCGCGGGCTTCGGCGTAGAGAGCACGGCGGTCGACATTGCACTGTATTATCTCGTCCTGACGTTCGGGTTCTGGCTTGCGTGCCGCGTGAGCGCCTCGGGGCGGCTCGCGTTTGCCTCCGGCGTGCTGGTGATCCTGACGGGGCTTTACGGCGCGGCGATCATCCTCTTTACGCTCGCGCCGCCGGGGCTTCCGATCTTTCTTGCAAACACCTTGCAAATACGTAGTTTTTTGGATTTTTGTGCTTGACAACAGAACACTTGCGTGCTAGAATCTCTTGAAGAGAAAACAAAGCAGGAGCGGCAGCACCGCACCTCACCTCCAGCGCTGGCGAAGAGGTCCATAATGATCGTTCTCGGTATGAGTATGTCATTGTGTGCGGGTGCTTTGCGGCATCCGCACTTTGCATTTGGGGGTGCTTTATCATCGG
>CAKTVN010000008.1 GCA_934623545.1 uncultured Oscillospiraceae bacterium | reverse complement strand
GTCCCGGCGCGGTAAATATCTGACGTATGAACTTCGTACAATGTTTGTTCTATTGAAGGTGTAGTCAGACAGTGTGTAGGGGCTGATGCCCACATCAGCCCTTTGCGCGGCGGGTCGATGTGGGCATTGACCCCTACGAGCCTCATAGGGTCGGAAATGCCTCGAATTTCATACGTCAAATATTCAACGGGCGCTAACATAACGACTCGCATGGTATACCGTGCGCTCAGGAAACCCGATTTGACGGTCGCCCGTCAGGGCGTTCGGACTACAGCAACGAAAAAACGCACAACGGAACGATATGCCTTTCTGCGCGTAAGCGCTATTTCGCGTCCCCTGGCACTCTTTTCTCCCCTATCTTTTCTCTTGCGAGAGAAAAGATAGGGCCGTCGGAGACATCCCGCGTCCTTCGGATGTGGCAGTCCCTGTGCCCCGGCACAGATCAGGCGTCACCCCTCCGGGGCGACAAAAGCGCCGCCCTTTCGGGCGGCGCTTTGCTTTCTCATTCCTTGGGTTTTACGAAATTCCAGCTGTCGCGGCACATATCCTCCACCGTCTTTTCAGCCGTCCAGCCGAGGACCTCCTTCGCCTTCTTCGTGTCCGCCCAGCAGCAGGCAAGATCGCCCTCGCGGCGCGGTCCGATGACATACGGAAGCGTCAGATGGTTGGCTTTCTCAAACGCATGGACCAGCTCCAGCACACTCACGCCGTTGCCGGTACCGAGGTTGAATGCCTCCGCGCCGGTGTGCGTCTCGGCGTATTCCAGCGCCTTGAGATGTCCCTTCGCCAGATCGACGACGTGCAGATAGTCGCGCAGGCAGGTGCCGTCCGGCGTCGGATAATCGTCGCCGAAGACCGTCAGCTTTTCCAGCTTGCCCGCCGCGACGCGCGCGATGTACGGCATCAGATTGTTCGGGATGCCGTTCGGGTCGTCGCCCAGAAGCCCGGATTCGTGCCCGCCGATGGGGTTGAAGTAGCGCAGGAGGACTGCCGTGAAGTCCGGCTTCGTGGTCGCGTAATCGCGCAGGATCTGCTCGATCATCGTCTTCGTCCAGCCGTAGGGGTTGGTCGCGACGTGCGCGGGCATCGTCTCGACGTAGGGCACGGGATTTTCCGGACCGTAGACCGTCGCGGAGGAGGAGAAAACGATCTTCTTGCAGCCGAACTGCTCCATCGTCTCCAGCAGCGTCAGCGTGCTGTCGAGATTGTTCCGGTAATATTTGAGCGGAATGCGGCAGCTCTCGCCGACCGCCTTGAGCCCCGCGAAATGGATGACCGCATCCGGGCGGACCTCGTCAAAGATCGT
Organism: uncultured Oscillospiraceae bacterium; assembly: GCA_934623545.1. Taxonomy (GTDB): domain Bacteria; phylum Bacillota; class Clostridia; order Oscillospirales; family Oscillospiraceae; genus CAG-170. Next base: position 15,810 of record CAKTVN010000008.1, on the reverse strand, counting down.
GCGCAGCGCCGCCTTATCTGCGACGTCTGCCTCGTAAAAGTCCGGGCGGCGACCGGTGATCGTCTCGATCTTATCGACCACGGAAGCCTGCGAATTGCAGAGATCATCCACAATGGCGACGGAGACCGCATGCCCCGACTGAAGCAGCTCCACGCAGGTGTGGCTGCCGATATAGCCCGTACCGCCGGTAACAAGAACCTTCATTTTGAAAACCTCCTTATTGATTGACCGCATCGACAAAGCGCAGGAACGCTTCCCTGCCCGCCTTGTCGCGCTTGTAAACGCCCGCGTCCTCCAGCACCTGCTCAAACACCGCGCCGACCTCCTGTCGGAGAATTTCCTCGGCGTTTTCCGCAGTAAAGCTGTGCCGCATCTTCAGCTCGTCGACCCAGTCCGCGTGCTTTTCAAGCGTCTCGTCCGCGCGGATGTCGCGCCCGTCCAAAATCGCCTCGCGCAGCTGCGCAAGCTCGCTCTTCAGCCGCGACGGCAGCACCGCCAGACCCATGACCTCGATCAGACCGATGTTCTCCTTCTTGATGTGATGGAGCTTCGCGTGCGGATGGAACACACCGAGTGGATGCTCCGGCGTGGTGATGTTGTTGCGCAGGACGAGGTCCAGCTCATAGTCGTCGCCGCGGCGGCGCGCGATCGGCGTGATGGTGTTGTGCGGCTCGCCGTCGGTCTCAGCGTAGATAAACGCCGTGGGATCGGAATAGCCGCGCCAGCAGCTCAGAATTTTTTCTGCGAGATCCGCAAGCCGCGTCCGGTCCGCGCAGCGCAGACGAATCACAGACATCGCCCAGTTTACGATGCCTGCCTTGACGTCGCCAAAGCCCTCAAAGCGCACCGGCGTTTCGATCTCCGCCCGCTCCATCGCGAACACATAGTGCCCGCCCTGGAAGTGGTCGTGGCTCAGAATGGAGCCGCCGACGATCGGCAGATCCGCATTCGAGCCGATGAAATAATGCGGCAGCAGCGTCACAAATTCCAGCAGCCGCTCAAAGCTCGCGCGGCTGATCTTCATCGGCACGTGCTCCGCGTTCAGGCAGATGCAGTGCTCGTTGTAATACACATACGGCGAGTATTGCAGATACCACTGCTCGCCGTTCAGGCTCAGCGGCAAAATTCTGTGATTCTGCCGCGCAGGATGGTTCATCCGACCGGCATAGCCCTCGTTTTCCGGGCAGAGCTGGCACTTCGGATAGCCAGACTGCGGTGCGAGCTTCGCCGCTGCGATGGCGCGTGGGTCCTTTTCGGGCTTTGAAAGGTTGATGGTGATGTCCAGCGCGCCGTACTTTCCCTGATAGGTCCATTTCTGGTCCTTCGCGATGCGGTCGCGGCGGATATAATTCGTGTCCTGGCTGAACTGATAGAACCAGTCCGTCGCCTGCCAGGGGCTTTCGTCATAGAGTGCGCGGAACTTTGCGCGCACCTCGTGCGGCGCGGGCGTCAGAACGCCCATCAGCTTCGTGTCAAACAGATCGCGTGCGACCTGATTGTCCTCGCAGACGCCGCGCCGGACCGCGTCCTGCGTCAGCGTCTCCAGCAGCACGTGCAGCGGCGCGCCGGACGGCTCCGCCGCCTCGACCGCGTCCAGCTGCAAGACCTCCAGCAGCCGGTTGACCGCCCAGACGCCGTCCTCTTCCTCGATCAGCCCGCAGCGAACAGCATATTCCACCAGTCCGTAAATCGATTTGTTCATCTGCATTCCTCCAACAGCACGCCGCCCTCCTCGCGGATGGCGAGCACGTGGCAGCTTCCCTTCCCCATGACCTTCTCGAAGCCGGCGCGGAACGCTTCGAGCGATTCCTTCGGCACGAACGCGAGCGCAGTCCCGGCAAAGCCGCCGCCGTGAACGCGGCACGCGCCGTGCCCGTTCAGAAGCTTCTCCGCCAGCGCCAGCGTAAACGCCATGTCCTGATGCGCCGCCGCGCCCAGCGGCGTCACGTTCTGAAGATAGAGCTGCGACGAGCGCCCGGACTCCGTGACATACTGCAAGAACGCCTCAAAATTGTCATTGCGCAGCGCCCGCACCTGAAGCTGGACGCGCCGGTTTTCCTCAAAGAAATGGATCGCGCGCAGCACCGCGCGGTCGCCGCATTTGGCGCGTGCCTCCGCGATGCGGTCGTAAAACTCCTGCTCGTCGACCTCGCGCAGCACGCTCTTGCCGAAGACGGCTGCGACCGCCTTCATCTCCTGCGGGATGGCGGCGTATTCGTCCGTCAGATCAGCATGATCCGCGCCGCTGTCGAGAATGCACAGGCAGTAGCCGCTGTGCGCAAAGTCAAATTCCAGCCGCTCGACGACCGGATGCTCGGGGTCCGCGAAATCGATGGTGATGATGTTGCCGACGGAGGACGCCGTCTGGTCCATCAGCCCGCAGGGCTTTCCGAAGTAGACGTTCTCCGCGTACTGCCCGATCTGCGCGACCTGTACAGCGGTCGCCTTCTTGCCATAGAAGAGATGGTTGATGATCGTTCCGACCAGGACCTCAAACGCTGCCGAGCTGGAAAGCCCGCTTCCGGGCAGGACCGTCGAGGTCACATACGCGTCAAAGCCGCCGAGCGCGCAGCCCAGCTGCCGGAAGCGCGCCGCGACGCCGCGGATGAGCGCGGCAGTGCTGTTCGTCTCCTCTGGGTGGACAGACAGGTCGCTCAGATCGATCTCGCACATGGGATAGCCCTCGGACTGGATGCGGATGCGGTCACACCCATTTTGCGCGACCGCCGCCTGCGTCTCCATCGTGACCGCCGCCGCCAGCACGCATCCATGCTGGTGATCGGTGTGATTTCCGCTCAGCTCCGTTCTGCCCGGCGCGGAAAAAACATAGGCGGCATCCGTGCCGAACCGGTCCTTGAAGGCTGCTTTCAGCATTTCGTACATCTCTGAACTCTCCTCGTTTCAAATTTTGCTTGCCATGGCAGCACCGCGCAATTGCGTCTTCGCGCTTTGACGGATCTTTTCCGCCAATTCTGCGGTTCGAAAGGTTCGAAATATCGCGCAGCCGTCAGCGACGAAGGAGCGCTACGGATGCGGCACACCCCTTGCGGGTGCATACAGTATTCCTTCACCTTTCAAACCTTGACTTGACGAAAAATCTCTCGCCAAATCTGTTTGCCGAATTGTGCGGTGCTGCCCTATACCTCCATTGTAGGTATTCATGTTGCGGATACAATGGAAAATCGGATATTTATATGGAATTTTGTTGCCGTCTGTGATAGAATCAAAGAAAAAGCGACAGGGAGGCGCCTCGATGCCGCAGTATTTCAAGCACTCGTATAAATCCAGCGCCGCGGGACTTCCGCTTGTGGTCAAAAACGTCGGCTTTCAGCAGTGTACGCCGGGCTATCACTGGGGCGCGGGAATGCGCGACCATTACCTGCTGCACTACGTCGTCTCCGGCGGCGGGACCTATACGCTCGGCGGGCGGTCCTACGCCGTCCGCGCGGGACAGATCTTCCTCGCCTGGCCGAATACGCTCATCCGCTACAGCGCCGACGAGCGCGATCCGTGGGAATATTACTGGCTCGGCTTTACCGGACCGGACGCCGCCGCCCTCATCGCGCAGAGCGGTCTTCGCCCGGACGCGCCGGTGCGCACGATCGGCTTCGGCAGGAGCCTTCAGCGCTACATCACCGCCATCTACGACGCACGCGGGCAGTCCGCGTGGAGCCGGACACAGATGCTCGGCTACGCCTATCTGGTGCTCGGCAAGCTGGTCGAGGGGCGCGAGGAGAGCGCCTCGCCGGCAGATATGGTGGACAAGGCAGCGGAGTATATCTCCAACAACTATACCGACCAGATCACCGTCGACGACATCGCCGCCTCCGCCGGTGTCAGCCGCAGCTGGCTCTATCGTGGCTTTCAGCGCCGGTTCGGCAAATCGCCGCTTGCCTATCTCGAGGACCTGCGCCTGCACTACGCAAAGCAGCTTCTGACCGGAACAGAGCTGCGCGTCAGCGAGATTGCCTATTCGGTCGGCTATCTGGATGCGCTGTATTTTTCAAAGGTGTTTTCCCGCCGAACGGGGCTGTCGCCCACCGCCTACCGCGCGGCGCAGCGTAAGCCCAGAGGGCAAAAATAACCGCGCCCGAAGGACGCGGTTTCGTCACCCCGGAGGGGTGACACCTCTTTTGCGCCCGCGAGGGCGCAGCCCGTAGGGGCGGACGACCTCGCGCAGCCGTCAGGGGCGCCGGAGCGCTACGGATGCGGCACACCCCTCGCGGGTGCTGTCCGCCCACCGCGCCGCAGGCGCGGGATGTTTTTTCGTATTCACCGCAGTGCCGTTATGATTGCGCGACCGCAACTGTCGCTCCGCGGGCATACTTTTTTCTGTCTTGCCAGAAAAAAGTATGCAAAAAAGAGGCGCAGGACGCGAAAATAGCGCTTACGCGCAGAAAAACGAGTCGTTACATTTTACGTGTTGTCGTTCCTCTTTCCGTAGACCGAACGCCCTTCGGGCGACCGTAGAATCGGGTTTCCGCATCGCACGATAGAAAAAACGGGTCGCTCCGTGAGCGCCCGTTGAATATTTGACGTATGGAAGTCGAGACAGACGCAGAGTATTTCGACTACCTCGCCGGTCTATCCAAATCCGCATCTGCATCGCGTTTTTTGCTGATTTGAAATAACTTTTGCACAAACCAAACCCCGGGAATGATCCAAGAAGGGGGCATCAGCCCTCTTCTTGGTCGTTTTAAGGGGGATCACAAAGGGGCAAGGGTTCCCGCGCGAATCCAGCGAAGCGATTCGTGCGGGAAAAGGAGGAACAACGGAACGGACGAGATTTCGCGCCCCGCGCGGAAGCGAGGGATGTGAAGTTTGTTCCGACGCAAATCCCCCTTTGGCGTTTTCTTTTTACCGCCAAGGGCGGACAGCACCCGCAAGGGGTGTGCCGCATCCGTAGCGCTCCGGCGCCCCTGACGGCTGCGCGAGGTCGTCCGCCCCTGCGCTAGATCGGACACATTCCGAATTTCATACGTCAAATATTCAACGGGTGCTAACATGGCAACCCGTATTATTTTTCGTGCGCTCAGGAAACCCGATTCTACGACCGCCCGCAAGGGCGTTCCTTGACCACCGGTGTAACGATAGCACGTAGAATGTAACGATTTGTTTTTCGCGCGTAAGCGCTATTTCGTTCCCCAGCGCCTCTTTTTTGCATACTTTTTTCTGGCAAGACAGAAAAAAGTATGCCCGCGGAGCGACAGTTGCGGTGTCACCGCAAAACGGAACCTCCGGTGAATCCGGAAAATGCCTCCCGCATCCTCCGGATGCGCTTATTTTGCGTCCTTCGGGCGCTGTAGCCCCGCGCGCTATGCGCGCGGATATTGGAGCCGCTCCGCGCTCCAATCCCGGATCACACCCGAATAAAACGCGCAGCAGCTTCTTGCCAGCGCGGTATCGAGATTGCGGTAATTGCCGCATTCGACGGCGCTTTTGCCGGGCATCGGTCCGTCGTAGACCGCAGCTTCGGAGAAAACGCGCTGGACGAGGGCAATGGCTGCTTCGTCGGAGAGCTGCGCGCTGTCAAACAGAAAATAGAAGCCGGTCTGGCAACCCATCGGTCCGAAATAAATAACAGCGTCCTTCTCGGCGGAATTGCGCAGAAGCGTTGCGATGATGTGCTCGACCGAGTGCATTTCGGCGTTGCTCAGCAGATCGCCGGTGTTCGGCGTCTTAAAGCGCAGATCAAGGGTCGTGACGGTCCCGTCGCGGCGGGAGAGATACAGCCCCGGGACGAGCACGTCGTGGTTGACGGTAAAGCTTGCGATACGTTCCATTTTACAACACCTCCAGTGCGTCCACCCATGCCATGACGGCGCTGTTGAGGTCCTTCATGGCAGTCGGGAAATTGAAGAAGAAATCGTGATGGCAGAACAGGCAGTCAGACACCGACTTGAGCGACAGGAACGGCACGCCGTTTCTCATGCAGACCTGCGCGTCGGCGCAGCCCTCCATGTCGCACAGGAGCGGATGGAAGGTGTCGGCGATCCAGTGCGCGCGGGGCGTGTCGGTGGCGAACCAGTCACCAGTCGCGACCCAGCCGGTCCGGTAGGCGTAGCCCGTGCGGTCCATCGCCGCCTTCGCGCGCGGCAGATCGCTCACCGGGAAACGGGTCTGATCGACGGTCGAGACCAGCCCGATCGGGTCGCCGACAGCAGTCGTATCGACGTCATGCTGCAAAAAGCCCTCTGCCAGAACGAGCGTTCCGATCGGCAGCTCCTCAAAGCAGCCCGCAACGCCCGCGTTGATGACAAGGTCAGGCTTGTAAAGCGAGATCAGAAGCTGCGTCGCCATAGCGGCGTTGACCTTGCTGACGCCCCCGGCACAGGCGACGACGTTGGGGCGGATCCGATAAAACGAAACGCCCGCGACGGTCTGAAGCGGCTCGGCGGTCTCGTCCGTCAAGAGGCTTTCGATCTCTCCGCGCATGGCGTAAATAAGTCCGATGGTCATAAAGTCCCTCCCTGAGCTTTGATGCCCTTATTGTAGCGGGAAACCGCGCCAAATGCAAGCGATACCGCCGCGGCGGTTTTTTGTGTCAGATCGGGATGGAAAATTTCCTCTAAACGTGCTACACTAATTTTATCTTTGCGTAATTTGGAAGGCATATTATGAAACACTTACTCACACAGCTGCGGGCATACCGGAAGGAGAGCATCCTCGGTCCGCTTTTCAAGCTGCTCGAGGCGGGGCTGGAGCTGATGGTCCCGCTGATCGTTGCGGCGATCATTGACGGCGGCGTCAAGACCGGCGACACGGACTACATCCTGCGGATGAGCCTGCTGATGGTCGCTTTGGGGCTTGCGGGGCTTGCAAGCTCGGTCACGGCGCAGTATTTCGCGGCAAAGGCAGCGGTCGGCTCGACCTCGCGGCTGCGCCGCGAGCTGTTCGCGCATTTGCAGACGCTGTCATACACGGAGCTGGACACCATCGGTACCTCGACGATGCTGACGCGGCTGACGAGCGACCTCAATCAGGTGCAGTCCGGGCTCAATCTGACGCTCCGGCTGGCGCTGCGCTCGCCGTTCGTGGTGTTCGGCGCGATGGTGATGGCGTTCACCATCGACGTAAAGACCGCGAGCGTGTTTGCGATCGTCATCCCCATCCTGTTTGCGGTGGTCTTTGCGGTGATGATCATCTGCATCCCGCTGTACCGGAAAGTGCAGGAGCGGCTGGACCGCGTGCTCGGGCGCACGCGCGAAAACTTAACGGGCGTGCGCGTTCTGCGCGCATTCGGGCGCGAGGACGAGGAAATTCGCGGCTTTGAGGCGGAAAATAACGCCCTGACGCGCGCGCAGAATCACGTCGGACGCATCTCGGCGCTGCTCAATCCGGCGACCTATGTCATCATCAACCTCGCGATCGTCGCACTCATCCGCACCGGCGCGCTGCGGGTCGAGAGCGGTGCGCTCAGTCAGGGCGATGTGATCGCGCTGTACAACTATATGTCGCAGATTTTGGTGGAGCTCATCAAGCTCGCCAATCTGATCCTCAATATCACGCGCTCGGTCGCGTGCTGCAACCGCGTCGGCGCGGTGCTGGAGATCCCGTGCAGCCAGCAGTGCCCCGAGACCGAGCCGCAGACCGACCCTTCCGCGCCGGTCATCGACTTTGAAAACGTCTCCCTGCGCTACGCGGGCGCGGGCGGCGACGCGCTGGACGGCATCAGCTTCCGCGCCATGCGCGGCGAGACGATCGGCGTCATCGGCGGCACCGGCTCCGGCAAGACCTCGCTCGTAAACCTCATCCCGCGCTTTTATGACGCGACGGAGGGCTCCGTGCGCGTAGACGGCGCGGATGTGAAGGCGTTCCCGAAGGAGAGCCTCCGCCGCCGCGTCGGCGTCGTGCCGCAGAAGGCGGTCCTGTTTCAGGGGACCATCCGGGAAAATCTCCTCTGGGGCAACCCGGAGGCAAGCGACGAGACGCTGCATGATGCGCTTTGCGCCGCGCAGGCGGAAGAGATCGTCGCCGGGAAGGAAAACGGTCTGGACTATGAGATCGAGCAGGGCGGGCGCAATCTCTCCGGCGGTCAGCGGCAGCGGCTCACGATCGCCCGCGCGCTGGTGCGCAAGCCCGAGATCCTGATTCTGGACGACAGCGCCTCGGCGCTGGACTTCGCAACAGACGCCGCGCTGCGCAAGGCGCTGCGTGCACTGCCGGAAAAGCCGACCGTCGTGATCGTCTCACAGCGCACCTCCTCCATCCGCAGCGCCGACCGCATCCTTGTGCTCGACAACGGGCAGCTCGCGGGGGTCGGGACGCACGACGAGCTGCTGCAAAGCTGCGCGCTCTACCGTGAAATTCACGAATCCCAGTACAAAAAGGAGGAAGCGTAAGATGAAGGGATCCTCCACGAAAACGCTCCGCCGTGTGCTGCGGTATCTGAAAAAGCGCTGGGCGATGATGACGTTGTCGGTGCTTCTGGCAGCGGCTTCGGTCGCCGGGACGCTGTATGTGCCGATCCTGGTCGGCGACGCGATCGACTGCATCGTCGGTCCGGGAGATGTCGATCTCCAGACGGTGCTCACGCTTCTGGGTCAGGTCGCAGCGGTCGCGGCGGGGACTGCGCTGCTGCAATGGATCATGAGCGACCTCAATAACCGCATCACCTTCGGCGTCGTGCGCGATGTGCGCGCGGACGCGTTCCGGAAGCTTCAAATCCTCCCGCTCTCCTATCTGGACGCGCATCCGGGCGGCGAGCTGGTGAGCCGCCTCATCGCGGACGCGGACCAGTTCGCGGACGGGCTTCTGATGGGCTTCACGCAGCTGTTTACCGGCGTCGTGACGATCTTCGGGACACTGTTTTTCATGCTGCGCATCCACTGGGTGATCGCGCTGGTAGTCGTCGTGCTGACGCCGCTGTCGCTGTTCGCGGCGAAATTCATCGCACAGCGGACGTACAGTATGTTCAAGCTTCAGTCCTCCACGCGCGGCGAACAGACGGCGCATATGGACGAGATGATCGGCAATCAGAAGGTCGTGCAGGCATTCTCGCACGAACAGGCGAGCCTTGAAAAGTTCGACGAGATCAATGGGCGGCTGGAAAAGGCGGCGCTGCGCGCGACATTCTTCTCCTCGCTCACGAACCCGGTCACGCGGTTTGTCAACAGCGTGGTCTATGCTGCGGTCGGGCTGACCGGCGCGCTGGCGGCGGTCAGCGGCAATATCACGGTCGGCAATCTCTCGACGCTTCTGAGCTACGCGAACCAGTATACAAAGCCGTTTAACGAAATTTCCGGCGTGGTGACGGAGCTTCAGAACGCGCTTGCCTGCGCGGCGCGCATCTTCGCCGTGATCGACGAGCCCGCGCAGACGCCGGACGCGCCGGACGCGGCGGTCCTGTCGGACGTTCGCGGCAGTGTCGGGCTGAAAGATGTGTCATTCTCCTATGTACCGGAGCGGAAGCTCATCGAAAACCTGAATCTGCGCGTGCAGCCCGGTCAGCGCATCGCGATCGTCGGTCCGACCGGCTGCGGAAAGACGACGCTCATCAATCTTCTGATGCGCTTTTACGATGTAAACGCCGGCGAGATCGACGTCGAGGGCAGAGACATCCGCCATGTGACCCGGCGGAGCCTGCGCGCGAGCTACGGCATGGTCCTTCAGGACACGTGGCTCAAGAGCGGGACCATCCGCGAGAACATCTGCATGGGAAAGCCCGACGCGACGGAAGAAGAGATGATCGCGGCGGCGCAGGCGGCGCACGCGGACAGCTTCATCCGGCGGCTGCCGGAGGGCTATGACACCGTGATCACTGAGGACGGCGGAAGCCTCTCTCAGGGGCAGAAGCAGCTGCTGTGCATCACGCGCGTGATGCTCTGCCTGCCGCCGATGCTCATTCTGGACGAGGCGACGAGCTCCATCGACACCCGCACGGAGCTGCGCATTCAGGCGGCGTTCGCGCACATGATGCGCGGCAGGACGAGCTTCATCGTGGCGCACCGGCTCTCGACCATCCGCGAGGCGGATGTGATCCTCGTCATGAAGGATGGGCACATCATCGAGCAGGGGCGGCATGAGGAGCTTCTGGAAAAGAAGGGCTTCTACGCCGCGCTGTATAACAGCCAGTTTGAAGGCTGAAGAAAAACCTCGTAGAGTTCGCACCCGCAGGTGCGAATAAAGTGTAAATTTGTTATGCGCAGCGTGTACGCCGCGCATAACACCTTACGTTCCTTAAAAACCAAATGTGAATCCAGCGAAGCGATTCACATTTGGAGAGGAGAAACAACAAAACGGACGAGCTTTGCCGCTCGCGGCGAAGCGAGGGATGTGCAGTTTGTTTCGACGAGGCAGCGCAGCGAATCGCGTTTGAGAGCTTGTCAAAAATACTTTTGGCAAGCACACTCGCGCGGCAAATGGGACTTCCATTTGCCGCGCGAATTGTGTATAATAGTATCCGTCGTAAACTTGACAGGCAGCGCGGAGGTGAGCGGAATGTATCAGGCGCTGTATCGAAAATACCGCCCGCAGACGTTTTCCGATGTGGTCGGGCAAAAGAGCGTCACCGAGACGCTCCGCGCGCAGATCACCGGCGGAAAGCTGAGCCATGCGTATCTGTTTACCGGTACGCGCGGGACCGGCAAGACCTCCTGCGCCAAAATTCTGGCAAAGGCGGTCAACTGCGAGGACCCGCAGGACGGCAATCCCTGCAACCACTGCGCGGCGTGCCGCGCCATCGATTCCGGAAGCTGCATGGACGTGCAGGAGATCGACGCCGCGTCCAACAACGGCGTCGACAGTGTGCGCATTCTGCGCGACGACGCGATCTATACGCCGGGCGAGGTCAAAATGCGCGTGTACATCATCGACGAGGTGCATATGCTCTCGACGGCGGCGTTCAATGCACTGCTCAAGATCATCGAGGAGCCGCCGGCGCATCTGCTGTTCATCCTCGCGACGACGGAGCTGCATAAGGTCCCGGCGACCATTCTCTCGCGCTGCCAGCGCTTTTCGTTCCGGCGGCTGCTGCAGGAGGATATCGCCTCGCGCATCAATTTTGTCGCCTATCAGGAGCATATCGAGATCGAGCCGGAGGCGGTGCAGCTTCTGGCTCGGCTCGCGGACGGCGCGCTGCGCGACGGCTTGAGCCTGCTCGACCAGTGCGCCTCGGCGGCGACCGGCGCCGTGACGGCGGAGGTGGTCGACCGGACGCTTGGGCTCGCGGGCGAGCGCAAGGCGGCTGAGATCTTCGCCGCGGTCGCGGAGAAAAACGCGTCGCGCGCGCTTGAAATTTTCTCTGGGCTGTATGCCTCGGGAAAGGACATCGCCGCAATGACGGACGAGCTCTGCTCGCTCGCACGGGACCTCTTGATGCTGAAAACCGCGCCGAAGAGCGGGCTTTCCATGCTGACCGGCGTGTGTACCGACAAGGAGGCGCTGGCGCTGCTGGAGAAATTCTCCCCGGCGGAGCTGCTGCGCATCACAACGCTTTTGCAGCAGACAGCGGCGGGCTTCCAGAAAAGCGCCAACCGGCGCGTGGACGCGGAGCTGTGCCTGCTTCAGATGTGCCAGCCGCAGCTGTCGCTCGACGCGCAGGCGCTCAGCGCCCGCATCGGACGCGTGGAGGAGCAGCTGGCGTCCGGCGTGGTCGTAAGCGCCGTGCAGCCGCGCGAAGCGCCGAAGACGGCAGTCCCCGAGGACATGGACGACGGCGAGCGAGCGCCCATGCCGGATGATGCGGACGACCCGATGCGCGGTGCAGTGCTTCCGCAGGAGGCGGACAATGTACCGGCGCAAAAGCCCGCGCAGCCCGCCGATGACGTATCCTTCTGGCCGGAGCTGGCGCAGAGCCTGCGCGCGGAGCTTTCCGTGCGCGAGCGCGGCTTCTTCGCGCCGAACGGTCCGGTAAAGCCGATCCTGACGGGCGATACGCTGACGCTCGCGGCGGACACGGATTTTGTGCTGAACATCATCCGAAAGCCCGAGGTGCAGGCGCTGGTGCAAAAAAAGGCGTCGGCAGTGCTCGGCAGGGCGGTCGGCGTGCGCTTTGCCCTCAAGGGGCAGGTCACGCAGAGCGGAAATGACCCCATGGACGCGCTGGTCGCCTTCGGCGAACGGCATGAAGATATTTTTACGATCAAATAAGGAGATTAAAACTATGGCAAAAGGCGGCTATCGCGGCGGTATGCCCATGGGAATGGGCGGAAAGAGCCAGATGCAGATGATGAAGCAGGCGCAGAAGATGCAGCAGGATCTTCTGAAGATGCAGGAGGAAATGGAAGCCAGGGAGTACGAGGCGACGGCAGGCGGCGGCGTGATCACCGCGGTCGTGAGCGGCAAGCGCGAGCTGGTCCGCGTGAGCATCGACCCGGAGGCAGTCGACCCGGACGATGTGGAGATGCTTCAGGACATGATCGTCGCGGCGGTCAACGAGGCCATGCGCAAAGCCGAGGCGGATTCAGCGTCCTCCATGTCCAAGCTGACCGGTGGGCTGAATCTGGGCGGGCTGTTCTGAGATGCGGGGATTTCCTGCCGCGATGGAGCGGCTGACGGAACAGTTCGCGCGCCTGCCTGGCATCGGCGGCAAGACCGCCCAGCGGCTGGCATTTTATATGCTCTCGCTTCCGGACGAGGAGGCGCAGGCGTTCGCGGACGCGATCACAGACGCGAAGAAGACTGTGCGTCTGTGCCCGGTCTGCCAGAATCTCACGGACCGGGACCTGTGCGACATCTGCGCCGACACAGAGCGCGACCACAGCAAGATCTGCGTGGTCGCCGAGCCGAAGGACGTCGTGGCGATGGAGCGCGCGCGCGAATATGACGGCGTGTACCATGTGCTGCACGGCGTGATCTCGCCGCTCAACCACGTCGGACCGGACGACATCCGCATTCGGGAGCTTCTTACGCGCGTAGGCGCGGGCGGCGTGGAGGAGATCATCATGGCGACCAATCCCGACACCGAGGGCGAGGCGACGGCGATGTACATCTCGCGTCTGCTGCGCCCGGTGGGCGTCAGGGTGACGCGGCTTGCCTACGGCATCCCGGTCGGCAGCCAGCTGGAATACGCCGACGAGGTGACGCTTCTGCGCGCGCTCGAAGGACGAAGAGAAATATAGGGAACCTCTGACGAAATCCCCAGCTGCGGACAACGAATCTTTTCCGCCAATCCTGCGGTTTGAAAAACTTGAAATATCGCGCAGCCGCCAGGGGCGCCGGAGCGCTGCGGATGCGGCGCACCCCTTGCGGGTACACAAAGTATTCCTGCGTCTTTCAAACTTTGCCTTGACGAAAAATCTCTCGCCGTCCACAGCCGTTGATTTAGGGTGTATTCTTCCAACTCCAAACGCACCCGGGCAGCGGGTCTTTTTGCGGTGTGCCGCGTCATTTTTCCTTGAAATACGTCAGTATTCCTGCGAAAAAATGTCTTGCTCAACGCAAAAATCCCTCGCTGCCGGTCACATCATGAGTTTTCAGATACACCCTAGTCAGAGCTTCCCGAGCGGAGAGGTGAACGCAATGCTCGGAAAAGAAGAAAACTGGTTTCAAAAGCACCGGGGCTTTATTCTCGGCTTCGCGATCGCGGTCGTGCTGCTGAATATCGCGTTGTTTATCCTGCTTCCGTCCGAGACGGCGGTCGTTTCCAGCGGGACCGGCATAGAATATTCGACCGCCGACGAGACGTTCGCAGCAGAGCACGAGGTGCAGCTGCGCGGCACGCTGGTCAAGGCGGCGTTTCGCCCCAGCGCGTTTGCGGGTGAGCTGCACATCGACGGTGCGGCATGGGCGCTGTACGGCACGCATGACGAAAGCGGCTGGAAAATGGAAATCCAGCCGTCCGAACAGGGCTCCAGCGACCCCGGATGCGCCCTTTTGGACGTGCGCGGTGACCGCGATCTGACAACGGTCGTTCTGCTGCTCGAAGGCGACGGAGCGGATGATGTGCGCTTTCTGTCTCTCGCCGCGGGAAACCGCGCTGCCGCGCTGCGGCAGCTTCAGAGCCGGTATCCGGAGATTTGTGGTTGAGATGCACAAATTTAATTGACTTTACTTGTGCGATTTGTCTAAAATCCCGCTTGCAATTCTGCCAGAAAAGGCGTATACTCCCATCGAACTGGAAATCAAAGAAGAAACATTCATGGGAGGTAATGTTATGAAGCTGGTAAACATTCACGAGGTCGAGGAATTCCGCAAGGTGATCCACGAGTGTGAAGGCAACGTCCTTCTCAAGAGTCAGGAGGGCGACGTGTTCAATCTCAAGAGTGCGATGAGCGAGTATATCGCGCTCGGGCGTCTGCTCGGCGAGCAGGGTGACAGTCTTGAGCTGTTTGCCGACCGCCGCGAAGATGAGGCACGTTTGCTGAATTTCCTGAACCACCTTGATAAGGAAAACGGCACGACCATTCGAATCTGATATTGAAACGCGCCGCCCGCGAGGGCGGCGCGTTTTCATGCCGCGAAAGCGGCATGAGCTTTGTCACCCGAAGGGTGACGCCTTATCCGCGCACGGAGTGCGCAGGGAACCGCATCCGAAGGACGCGAGGCTTTTTATGCCCGGAGGGCATAATGCCGCATCCGTAGGGGCGGACGCCCCTGTCCGCCCGACGCGCCGAAGGCGCGGAACTGCCTTTCGTATTTACCTGTGTACTGCTTTTGCGGTGACACCGCAACTGTCGCTCCGCGGGCATACTTTTTTCTGTCTTGCCAGAAAAAAGTATGCAAAAAAGAGCCGCTGGACGCGTTCTATAGCGCTTACGCGCAAAAAACAGGTCGTTACGTTCTACGTATTTCCGTTCCCCTTTCCGTAGTCCGAACGCCCTGACGGGCGACCGTCAAATCAGATTTCCTGAGCGCACGATAAAAAATACGGGTCGTTATGTTAGCGCCCGTTGAATATTTGACGTATGAAATTCGGAACGTATCCGTTCTTATGAGGCTTGTAGGGGTCAATGTCCACATCATCGAGCCGCGTCTCATGGGTGCCAAAAAGCCGCCGCTTCCGCGGCGGCTACTTTTTTGGATACGGCTTCTTCACCGGCGTCCGTCCCAGCAGATAGTCCACACTGACGTCATAGAAATCAGCCAGCTTCTGCAAGGTCCCAGTCGGAATATCGTTCTCACCGGTCTCGTATTTTGAATAACCGGTCTGCGACATCTCAAGGTACTTTGCAACCTCACGCTGGCTCAAATCCCGGTCTTCCCGCAGATCACGCAATCTCGGATACATAACATCACCGGGAACAGTATCGCACAATCTGAAACAGGTTGTTGCACATTAACCTGTTTCAGGTTAATATATTGTTATAACTGTTCATAGGAGGAAAACCGGATGGATATGCAAACACTTTACCGCCGAATTTACAGCCGAATGGTCGGCGCAGCTGAGGATGCCATTTCTGCAATCGAAGCCGCAAATTACGGCACCGCAAAAGAAGTTCTGATTGACGCAATGCAAGCCTGTGAGGAACTCTACATTTCTGATGAAAATACAAAGTAATACTATTTTCTGATTAAATTCTTTAATCAGAAAGGTTCCGCCTTTGGCGCAACCGATTCCGTGATTTTGATAAAATCACGGAATCTCGTCTCATAATGATCTTCATATTAAAAACTTCCATTCCATGAATGAAAGTTTTTAATTGAATATCAGTATAAATTTGAGCACAAAAAAGCGCCGCCCTTCCGGGCGGCGCTTTGCGCTTTGGATTATTTGTCGTACATCTCGACGAGCTTGAGCAGGTGCTCATAGCGCTCCTTGGCGTTCTCTTCGTTCTTCGCGAACAGGACGGTGGCGCGCTCCGGGAACTCGCGGGTCAGACGGCTGTAGCGGGCTTCGTTCATCAGGAATTCCTGATAGCCGCCGGCGGG
>CAKTVN010000007.1 GCA_934623545.1 uncultured Oscillospiraceae bacterium | reverse complement strand
ACCTACAACGGCACGCTCAAGCCCGGCAGCTACACACTGACCTTCCGCTTCGTCAAGGACGACGCCTCCGCAGGTCATGACGATCTCGGCTACTTCAGCGATCTGGCCCTGCACGCAACGACCAAGCAGGACGTTGACGACGCGGCGGCAGTCGCGGCGGTCATCGCCAAGATCGACGCCATCGGCAGCAAGCTCGACCCGAAGGTCATCAAGGCTGCGCGCGACGCGTATGACGGCCTTCGCAGAGACCTGAAGGTCCTTGTCACGAACTATGACAAGCTCACGAAGGCAGAGAAGCAGCTCGCGCTCATCAATGCGATCGCAAGCGACGACAAGGACGCGCTCACCGCGGACGAGCTCTTCGACGATGTCGCCGAAAGCAGCTGGTACTGCGACGCAGTCACCTATGTCTACGAGAACGGTCTCATGAACGGCACCGGTCGCTACACCTTCTCCCCGAGCGCCAACACGACGCGCGGCATGGTCGTGACCATTCTCGCCCGTATGGACGGCGTAGACACCTCCAGAGGCGAGATCTGGTACTCCACCGGTCGTGAATGGGCGATGGAGAACGGCATCTCCGACGGAACGAACATGACCGCCGAGGTCACCCGTGAGCAGCTCGCGACCATCCTCTACCGCTATGCGGACTACTGCGGCTACGCAGTCGGCGCAAGCGCCTCGCTCAGCGACTACTCCGACGCATCGTCCGTCTCCGCCTGGGCGAAGACCGCCGTGCAGTGGGCAGTCGCAGAGGGTCTCATCAACGGCCGCACCGCGACGACGCTCGCCCCGAAGGGCAACGCCACCCGCGCAGAGGTCGCTGCGATCCTGATGCGCTTTGACCGCAGCTTTACCAGATAATATCCATCCCTGTAGATTGGGCGCGGCGGGTCTCCGCCGCGCCCAGAGCTTTTCAAAAATACTTTTTGAAAAGCTCTCAAACGGAAAACGCTTCGCTGGTTTTCCGTTTGAAAGAGCTGCACGATGCTTCGCGCATAAATTTTGCACCTTAAGTGCAAAATTTCAACACTTGCATCGTGTAAAGTGTTTTGTCTGACGTACACGCCGCCAGACAAAACAGATCTACAATTTATTCCGCCGTGCGCGACGGAACTCTGCGAGCCTTTTATATCGGGCGCGGCGGGTCTCCGCCGCGCTTTTTCTGTTTTTGCGGCGCACCTCTCCCCTGCTCCCCTGCTTGCTTCGCACGCGGAAAATTCACAGAATTTCAGCGAAATTTTCTCTTGACATTCCGATTTTTGGAGCTTATAATCGCCCGGCAATCCAAAAAGAAATCAGGTAATGCTTATGCAGGCTGCAAGCTCCAAATCGAAAATGCATTTCCTTTTCGAGCCGGTCGATCTGACTGAAGGGAGCTGCTGGAAAACCATTCTGCGCTTCTCGCTTCCGATCATCCTCTCGTTCCTGCTCCAGCAGGTCTATACCATCAGCGACGCCGCCATCGTCGGGCAGACGCTCTCCGCGCAGGAGGTCGCCGGTGTTAACGACACCAATTCCCTCATCTTCATCTTTCTTCAGTTCGCCTTCGGCGTCAGCGCCGGCTTCTGCGTCATTACCTCCTGCAAGGTCGGCTCGCACGACGAGACGGGCGTCCGCCGCTCGCTCGCAACGCAGATCGTGCTCTCCGCTGCGCTGACGGTCCTCCTGACCGCGCTTGCGCTCGCGCTGCTGGATCCCATGCTCGCATGGATCAACGTCACCCCTGACGGCGGCACGGTCTACCTCGCAGCGCATACCTACTGTGCGATCATCTTCGCCGGGATCGGCGCGCAGCTTTTCTATAACTTCATCTGCTCGTTTTTGCGCAGCATGGGCGATTCCGTCACGCCGCTGCTGTTTCTACTGTTCTCGACCGTCCTGAACATCGGTCTGGACGTGCTGTTCATTCTCTCCTTCCACTGGGGTGTCGCCGGGGCGGCGGTCGCGACCGTTTCGGCGCAGCTGATCAGCACCGTCGCGTGCTTCTGCTACGCCTTCCGGCGCTATCCCTCCCTGCGCCTGCACCGCGAGGACTTTGCGATCACGCGCAGCGACATCTGGAGCCACACGATCCAGGGCGTGCCGCTGGGGCTTCAGTTCTCTGTGCTTGCAATCGGCATCATCGTGATGCAGAGCGTGATCGTCCAGTTCGATATGCTGGACGGTGTGATCGTCTCCAATGCGGCGCAGAACGGCTTCGGCGCGGCAAACAAGCTCAACAACATGATCATGACGCCGCTCAACGCCCTCGGCGGCGCAATGACCAGCTTCTGCGCACAGAACATCGGTGCAAGCAAGTATGAGCGCATCCGTAAAGGCTCTCTTCAGGCGCTCTGTATCATGCTCGTCATGCTGCTGACGTTTACAGGGCTCGGAATGCTCCTGAGCATCCGCGGCGGCTATCTCTATTTCTTCCTCAGCGCCGACAAGGTCACGGAGCAGACCGTCCGCTACGGCAATACCTACCTGTATGTGGACTTCGCGCTGTATATCTTCCTCGGCATTTTGTTCATTATTCGCAACTGCGCGCAGGGCATCGGCTTTCCGCAGTATGTGCTGGGCGCGGGCGTGATGGAGCTGCTGGCGCGCTGCGTGCTGTGCATGACGCTTCCGCAGGCGCTCGCGGGCGGCGCGGTGGATGCCAGCTCCGGAATGCGCTGCTTCGCGGCGCTCTGTCTTGCAGATCCGCTTGCCTGGATCGCCGCCGATGCGCTGCTGCTCGTCCCGTTTATCCGGAATATTCTGCGCTGCGATTATCGGTATCTTTATCCCACTGGAAAGAAGAAGGGAATCTCCTGATCCGCGCACGCAGTGCGCGGAGGGAACCGCATCCGGAGGATGCGGGAGGCTTTTCGTCACCCGAAGGGTGACACCTTATCCGCGCGCATAGCGCGCGGGGAACGTTTCAACCCCGCTTTCTTTCTCAGCATGAGAAAGAAAGCGCCGTTGACGGTTGAAAGAAAGAATGGCAAAGGGGGATTTGCGTCGGAACAAACTTCACCTCCCTCGCTTCCGCGCAAGCGCGAAATCTCGTCCGTTCCGTTGTTCCTCCTTTTCCCGCACGAACCGCTTCGCTGGGTTCGCGCGGGAGCCCCGCCTTTGCAATCCCCCTTAAAACGACCAAGGAAGAGGTGATTCCTCTTCCTTGGATCTATCTCCCCTCAGAAAATCAGGGAATGTTGCAATTTTGATACAGCGGGTCGATGTGGGCATCGACCCCTACGAGCCTCATAAGGTCGAAAATGTCCCGAATTTCATACGTCAAATATTCAACGGGCGCACACGTAACGAAACGTGTTTGTGTATCGTGCGATGCGGAAACCCGATTTGACGGTCGCCCGAAGGGCGTTCGGACTACGAAAAGAGGAACGAAAAAACGCACAACGGAACGACACGCCTTTTCGCGCGTCAGCGCTATTTCGCGTCCTCAAGCACTCTTTTCTCCCCTATCTTTTCTCTTGCGAGAGAAAAGATAGGGCCGCCGGAGGCACAGTTGCGGTGTTACCGCATAAACGGAACCTCCGGTGAATCCGGAAAAATCTCCTGCCCACTATGTGCATAAAAATCACTCTTGTACTTTTGGTTCAAATCGGTTAAAATGTACCTGATCATCCGAATTGATTCTACGAACCGAAAGGAGGTTCTTCCATGATCCGTTTGAACACGGAAAGCGGCGCGATCGCCGTTGACAGCGACGTGTATACCAGCATCGCAGGCTATGCCGCGACCAACTGCTTCGGCGTCAAGGGTATGGCGTTCCGCTCCATGACTGATGGACTTGTGCATCTGCTGCGCAAGGAGGCGATGGGAAAGGGCGTGCGCGTCACCTTCCACGACGGCAACGCGATTTCCATCGATCTTCATATCATCATCGACAGAGGCGTGAATATCTGCGCCATCGGGAACTCCATCATCAGCGAGGTCCGATACTTTGTAACCAAATCCACCGGTACCGAGGTGCGTGCCGTAAACGTCTTTGTGGATTCCATTACCACTTGATCATGCTGCGCCACGTTTCCGGCGTACTCGGAGGTGTAACCCTTGATACAGAAAATTGACGGCGCGTATTTCCGCCGTATGGTCATGAGCGCAGCTGCCTCAATCGACCTCAACAAGCAGAAAATCAACGAACTCAACGTATTCCCCGTCCCGGACGGCGACACGGGCACCAACATGGGCATGACGCTCGGCTCCGCCGCAGACGATCTGCGCAAAGCCGCCGACCCGAAGCTCACCAAGGCTGCCGATCTCGCGGCTTCCGCCATGCTGCGCGGTGCGCGCGGCAACTCCGGCGTCATTCTCTCGCTGCTCTTCCGCGGCTTCTCGACCGCGTGGAAGGGCAAGACCGAAGCCGACGGCGCGGATTTCGCCGCTGCGCTGACGACCGGCGTGGAGGCGGCGTATAAGGCCGTCATGAAGCCCGCTGAGGGCACTATCCTGACCGTCTCGCGTCTCACCGCCGCCGCAGCAAGAGACCTTTCCGGTGAAAACCGCGACATCGAGTATGTGATCGCGCAGTCCATCGACACAGCACGCGCCGCGCTCGAAAATACAGTCAATCAGAACCCCGTGCTTCAGAAGGCTGGCGTCGTCGACGCCGGCGGCATGGGCTTCTGCATGATTTTGGAGGGGATGCTCGCCGCGCTTCAGGGCGATGACATCGTCTGCGAAACGTCGGCGGAAACCAATGATCAGGCGGATTTTGCGATCTTTGACAGTGCGGACATCACGTTTGCATACGACACGGTCTACATCGTGCGCAAGACACCCGGCGTCTCCATCGAGCCGCTGCGGCTGTATCTGGACTCCATCGGCGACAGCCTGGTCATCGGCGAGGACGACGAGGCGTTCAAGGTCCATGTCCATACCAATATTCCCTGGGAGGCTCTGAACGAGTCGCAGAAATACGGTACGCTGGAGCTTGCCAAAATTGAAAATATGCGAATGCAGCACGACGATCTCGCAGAGGGGCGCACGGCGCGCTCGACCGACGATCTCGAAGCCATCGAGCAGGAGCTTGAGGGCGGCGCTGCCTCCTCCCCCGCCGCGCCGAGCAAGCGCTACGGCTCCGTCGCGGTCTGTGCGGGCGCAGGACTTGCCGGTGTGTTCCGCGATCTCGGCGTCGATGAGGTCGTCGAGGGCGGTCAGACCATGAACCCCTCGACCGACGACATTCTCAAGGCGATCGAGCGCACCCCGGCGGAAATCGTATACGTCCTCCCCAACAACAAAAACATCATCATGGCTGCCGAGCAGGCTGCGCCCCTGTCGGACAAGACCGTCATCGTCATCCCCAGCAAAACGGTCCCGCAGGGCATCACCGCCATGCTGAACTTCGACGAGACGATGGAGCCGGAGGACAACACCGCCGCCATGACCGACTGTCTCGACAGCGTCACCACCATGCAGATCACCTACGCCGCCCGCAACTCCGATTTTGACGGCTACGAGATCCATGAGGGCGATTATCTCGGGCTGATCGGCAGCGCGCTGCTCGGCACGAGCCGCGACATCACCGAGCTGCTTGCCAAAATGGCAGACCGCGTTGCGGCGGACGGCAGCGAGTTCGTCAACATCTTCTACGGCAGCGATATTTCCGAGGCAGACGCCGAGGCGGCAGCGGAGCTGTTCCGCGCCCACGCCCCGGACACGGAGGTCAATGTGCTCTCCGGCGGGCAGCCGATTTATTATTATCTCATATCGGCAGAGTGAAAATATAAAACCGGCTGTGCGAAAGCACAGCCGGTTTTTATCGCCCCTTTCGGGGTGATAAAAGCCCTCACATCTTTGATAAAATGACCATCAGCACACCGCTGCCGACGGAGATTTCCGCATTCCCCGCCCACTCGTTGCTGATACCGATCGGGAAGGTATTGCACAGCTGGACATGGTCGAGGAGATACTTCGTGCCGCGAATGCAGACATCTTCGCATATGTCGCTCATCGACAGGACCGACAACGAAAAGCCCGGTCGCGGCGGGAGGGTGAGCGTTCCATGCGTCAAAAAGTACAACTCGTTTTCCGCGTCATAGATGCGCACGCGCACACCGCGCGCGGTAGCATAGCCAGCCGCCTGTACATTTCCGAGCAGATGGTCCAGCCGCCCGCCCAGCGCACAGTAGAGCCAGAGCTGCGTATAGCCATCCCCTACCGCCCAGCGGACCGCCGCCATGGTGTCCGTGTCGTCCTTCTCCTTCGGAAGGTCGAGCTCCCGAACGCCCGCCGGGTGCGCGCCGGAATAGGAGTCAAAGTCGCCCACCAGCAGATCGGGGCTCACGCCGTGCTCCAGCGCGTAGGCGCAGCCCTTATCACAGGCGATCACAAAGTCCGTCTTCTCAATATCCGTCAGCGGCGAAAACGCGCCGCCGGAAATGATCGCACAAATTTTTTCTTTCATGGTACGCCTCCGTGCCCCTTGCGTTATACTGATATTCAATTAAAAACTTTCATTCATGGAATGGAAGTTTTTAATATGAAGATCATTATGAGACGAGATTCCGTGATTTTATCAAAATCACGGAATCGGTTTCGCCAAAGGCGGAACCTTTCTGATTAAAGAATTTAATCAGAAAATAGTATTACACAAATTATAGCAGTCTTTTCTCTGCCGCGCAAGCATTCACGCTGGTGCGCGCGCGGAAGGACTCGAAATACTCCACGCCCTGCTCCGAGACCGGGGTGTCGAGATAGACGTAGTTGAACTCTCTGCGAATATCCCACCCCGCAACGGAAAATTCCGCCAGCGCCGGGTCGCTGCCCCGGACCGCGCGATAGGCAAAGGTGATCGTGTCGCCGCGCGCCAGAAGCGCGCGCATCAGGCTGAAATTGCTGATGGTCGTGATCCGAGAAAACTCGGTGACGCTGTGGCTGCGCTCCGCGAGGAGCTGCTCAAAGATGCTGCGCGTGCCGCTCCCCTCCTCGCGCAGGAGGATATGCTCCGCCCAGAGCGCGCCCAGCGGGACTGTCCTGCCCGCAAACGGATGTCCGCTCCCGCACAGCCCGACAAACGGCTCCGTCCGGTACAGCTGCGACGCGAACTGGTCGCGCCGGAACGAGCCCTCGATCAGCGCGAAATCCAGCTCGCCGTTTTGCAGGATATGCAGCAGCTGCTCGGTGTTGTCGACCTTGACCTCGATGCGGTTGCCCGGCTCCGCGAGATACGCTGCGATGTGGTCTGCGATGACATACTCGCCGATGGTCTTTGTCGCGCCGATGGACAGGCTGCACCCGCTGTCCTCGCGGAGCTTCGCGCGCAGCTTCTTCTCCTGATAGACGATGTTCTCGGCGTACTGCCGCAAAAGCTGCGCCTGCGGCGTCATTTTCAGGCTCCGGCGGTCATAGACAAAGAGCTTGCAGCCGTACAGCCGCTCAAAATAATGGATGTGCTGCGTCACAGCGGGCTGCGTCAGGTTGAGCCGCTCCGCCGCTTTGCGGTAATTCATGACGGAGCACAGCGTCAAAAAGGTCTCGATTCGATTGTCGATCATGTTGTTTCATCCCATAAGCAAAAATTATCAATTCATCTAAAACGATTATTGGATTTTATCACATTCTCATGATAGAATCAAGCCGCAATCGGAACAGAAAACCGCTTTCAAAGGAGACGCGCCCATGAAAACGCTGAAAAAGATCGCCTCGTTCGTGCCCGGCTTCGCGCTGGCGCTCGTCATCGCAGCCCTGTCCAAATGGATCGAGGGGCTGCTCCCGGTCCACCTGATCGGCGCGTCCGTGATCGCGCTGTTTCTCGGGATGCTGCTGCATTCGCTGCTCAAGCCGTCAGAGCTTTTGAAGCCCGGACTGAAATTCACCTCGAAAAAGATCCTGAAATTCGCCATCATCCTGCTCGGCGCAAGTCTGAACATCGGCATCGTCCTGAATGTCGGCAAGCTGTCGCTGTGCGTGATGGTCTTTACGCTGCTGACCTGCTTCGGCGGCGGATACTTCATCGGCAGAGCGCTCAAAATCAATTGGAAGCTCTCCAACCTGATCTCCGCCGGGACGGGCATCTGCGGCGGCTCCGCCATCGCGGCGATCGCGGCGGTCATCGACGCCGACGACAGCGACATCGCCTACGCCATGTCGGCGACGTTTCTGTTCGATATGGCAATGATCGTTCTCTTCCCCATCATGGGGCACGCTCTGGGGTTGTCTGACATGGCATACGGTCTCTGGGCGGGCACTGCCGTCAACGATACCTCCAGCGTCGTTGCCGCCGGCTATGCCTTCTCAGAGGCGGCTGGCGACTTCGCGACCATGGTCAAGCTCACGCGCACGCTTGCGATCATCCCGACCGTGATCATCTTTGCGCTCATCTCCGCGCATCTGAAGAAGAAAGAGGCGCTCGCCGCCGGGACGGAAACCGCACAGGCAAAGCTTGACCTCGTCAAGGTCATCCCGTGGTTCATTCTCGGTTTCCTTGCACTGACTGCGGTCAATACGCTGGGCTTCATCCCCGCCGCCGTCTCGTCCGGGATGAAAAACGTCAGCAAGTTCCTGATGGTCACGGCGCTCGCTGCCATCGGTCTGAACACCAGCTTCAAGGACATGAAGAAGTCCGGCATCGCGCCCATGATCCACGGCTTCCTCATCTCCGCGCTCGTGGTCCTCGTCGCCATCGCGGTAGAGTATTTCATGGGGATCGTCTAGGGTGTATCTGAATCATCGGTTACAAAGGGCATAAAGTTTCCGCGCTCCGGAGCATCCGGAGCGCGGTGCTTTTTGATTTATGCCTCAGTCTTCTCATCCTCTGAGGCATCTTCCTTGAGGTCGCCGATCGCGTTGACGACGCAGCCGACCCCGGCAATGAGGGCAAACACGCTGGCGCCTCCGAACGCGTCATTCAAGCCCGCGCCGACGAAAAAGCCGATCACCGCGGCGCTTGCCGTAATCGCCACCGCCCATCCTGTTTTGGACATATTACACGCTTCTTTCTCAGGCTCGAGACCGCAAAGACAGCGATCATCGGCAGCCCGTTCACTGTTCGTCCGCTTCTCTACTCCGCGCGTCCGCCTCCGGTTCAGCCGGCATCGGCTCCGGGCGGCTGACGACCGTCGCCTCGCAGCGGTTGATGGGCGTCCCGAGGGCGTAGAACTTCTCCTCATAGCCCGTCATGATGCCGACCGGACCGTTCGCGTGCAGGTCGCGCGTGACGTTGTGCAGCTCCAGCCCGTCCGCCGCCATCTCCTCCAGCGACCACTCAAAGAGCTTGGCGTTGTCCGTCTTAAAATGAATTTGCCCGCCCAGACGGATGACCGTGCGGTATTTGTCCAGAAACGTGTGATAAGTCAGACGGCGCTTGGCGTTCTTGCTCCTCGGCCATGGGTCGCAGAAGTTGATGTAGAGCAGATTGATCTCGCCGACGTCAAAAAACTGGTCGATGTTCGCCGCGTCGAGCGAGACGAAGAACACGTTCTTCAGCCCCAGCCGCACCGCGCTCTCCATTGCCAGCACCAGCGCATCCGGCACCCGCTCGATCGCGATCAGGAGCACATCCGGCTCCGCCTGCGCGGTCTCTACGGTAAATTTGCCCTTTCCGCAGCCGACCTCGACCCGCAGCTCCCGGCAATCCGGCATCAGCTCCCGCCAATGCCCGCGCCGCTGCTCCGGGTCATGGATCCAGACGCTCTCACACGCCGACATACGCGGCTCCAGATTGTTTCTTCTTCTCATTCTCATGCGCAGTTCCCCACATTCGTGATTTTCGTCTGCATTATATCAGACAAACGCGGGAAGGTAAAGGTGAATTTTCCGTTCGACCGGTTCAGTCTCCCGTGAGGATGCGTTTGATCTGCGTCAAATTCTCCGCAAAGTAAATGCCCGCCTGCCGCTCCTCGGATGACAGCCCCATTTTGATCATGTGCGCCAGCAGCGCCTTCAGGTCGTTGTAGTATCCGTTCAGGTTGTACAGGATGCACGGCGCGTCCAGATGCTTCAGCGACACCTTGGACATCACCTCCGTGATCTCCTCCAGCGTGCCAGTCCCGCCCGGGAACGCCACGAACGCGTCGCCGCGCTCGATCATGATCGCTTTGCGCTCCGACATATCCTTCGTCACGATCAGGCGCGTCAGACCGTCAAATTCAAAGCCCGCATCGATGAAAAACTGCGGCTCGACGCCGGTCGCCTCGCCGCCCGCAGCGAGGACGCTCTTCGCAAGCTCGCCCATCAGCCCGGATTCCGAGCCGCCGTAGACCAGCGCGTTTCCGCTCTCTCCGATCCACGTCCCAAGCTCCCGGACCGCCGTCACCAGCTCCGGGTCGTTTCCCGTATTCGCGCCGAGATAGACTGTTACATTCATCTGATTTTTCCCTTCTCTCTCAAAGCCCGTATGTCAGCCGATCACCTGATAGCGGAGTCTGAGGTAGGAATCCTCCAAAACCGCGCACTGCTGAAGCTTCAGCACCCCGAGCTGCGAAAGCTCGCCTTCTGTCAGCAGCGACCTTCCGTCGATCAGCGTCGCTGTGTCCTTCCCACCGATCAAAACCGGCGCGACGACGATGTCGACGTAGTCGATCAGTTTTTCCCGGAGGAACAGCCCGTTCAGCGTCCCGCCGCTCTGGATCGTGAGCCGTCGGCAGCCGTACTCCGATCTCAGATGCGCGAGCGCGTCCGGCAGAGCCAGGCTCTTCTGATAGAGAATGTGGAGATTTTCCTCCCGCATCTGGAACGCCGGGTGCTCCGCATTGGACGTGACCAGCACAAATTCCTTTGACCGCGCGCAGAAATAGCGGACACCGTGCTCCTTCAGATGGCAGTTGTCCACGATCACAAAGGAAACGGGCGTTTTGTCCGGCATCGGCTTCGTGTTGACGCCCATCTTCTCCTGCACCCTTCCGGAGTTGAGCGACCACAGGTCCGTCGTCTGCTCGATCTCATAGTATTGGTGCAGCCCCTCGCGGACGCCCGGAATTTTCGGAAAATCCCTGTCCACATCCAGCGCATCGTCTGCGCCGGTGCTGATCTTTCCGTCGACGGACATCAGCATGAATAGCGTTGTAACAGGTCTTTCCATGTTTCCTCCAATTTCCGCGCGAACACGTTCTCTTTCTTTACACCTTCTCAAAGAACTCCTGATCGACCTCATAGATCGTGCGCTCTTTGACGCCCAGACCATATTCGATGAGCTCGCTGATGAGCTCTTCGCCGTCGATCAGATCGATCTGCTGCTTACCGGCGTTCGAGGCTTCCTCCCGGGCAGCCTTTGTGAAGCTGCCTGTTGTGATAAAAACGCCCTTTTCAATATCGGTCGTCAGCGACCCGCGAAAATCGCGGATGTCCCCGGCGGAGACGCTGCCCGTATATCGCTTGCACTGAAACGCCACGTTGAAGCTGACGATCCCGTTGATCCGCATCTTTCCGAAACCGTCGATCCCGCCGTCGCCGGACTTTTTGGTGACCGTCACCTGAGAAAAGCCGCACTCTCTGAGCAGCAGCATCGCCAAACGCTCAAACGCATAGGGGTCCATCCTGCGGAGCGTCTCAGACAGCTCCGTCCGCCAGGGCTCCGCATCCTCGACCGTATCGATCCCGTCATTGGAGGGGTCGCCGTCCTTGAGGATCGTGTCGACCTCCTTCGCAGTTTTGCCCTTCAGCCTGGTCGCCTTGATGTGTTCCGTCACTTCTTCTCTGGTGACGGAGGTGCGCCCGGTGTACTCCGGCGTGATCATCCAGACCCCGCGCTTGCTGTTGGTAATCGCGCCGAGCCCCTTCAGCCGTGTCCTCGCCCATGCGAGCTGATACTCAAGCTCCGTCTGCTGCGACGCGCTGCCCTTGTGCGGCTCGTCGACCACCTCATCGGAAAGCTTCAGCTTTTGAATGATATGATCGCGGATCTCGTCGATCGTCGCGGAGCCGCCCAGCTCCACAAGGATGGCAAACAGCGGCTCTACCAGCTCGAGCTGGGTGGGGCTCTTGATTTTTCTGACTCTTGCCATACGCCCTCCCGGTCCTTCATCGGAGGTCCCGATGGATCTTGAATTTATAATAGCATAAATTCCGATGCTTTTCTACCATTTTCGGCTTCTCCGGAGGGCAAACTATCCGCTTTCTTTTCAGAAGTATGGCGCAGGAGGGTCGTAAGCCCCTCCTGCGCCATGGCAAAACAGAGCTGTCCCGGTCAGACCGGCGCTACAGCGTTCCGTTGACGATCTTCGCGTAGGTCTCCTCCGGGAGCATGGGCGAGCCGATCTCTGCCAGCAGCGCCGCTTCGATCTTGCCGGTTTGGGCATACTGCCTCCCTGCCTCTCGTACCCGCTCCAGCCGCGGGGCGGTCACGACCGCCGCCTCCGGCGCGCTGAACATCGGGCTTTCCGGCACGGTCAGGATGGTATGCTTCTCCGGGAACAGCAGCTCGAACTGCCGCACCGCAGGTTCAAAATTTCTCCTGCTGTTCGGAAAGCCGCAGCCGCAGATCATCAGAAACCGCAGGTGCGAATGCTCCCGCTGCCCGACATGGACATAGCGCCCGTTACCTCCTTCATCGCCATGGAACTGAGTGGAAGCATTCGATCCACGAGGTTTTTCAACGCCGCCGGCATTCCGTAGCTGTGAAGCGGAAAGCTGAACAGCAGCAGATCGCTTTTCAGCATCTGCTCCAGAAGCTCCCACATACTGTCGTCGATGACGCACCGCCCGCCGTTATATTTGCAGGCAAAGCAGCCGCGGCAAAACGCGATGTGTCTGTCGATCACATCGACGATCTTGATCTCCTGCGCGGACGCTTCCTTCATACCACCCAGAAACGCACGCGTGATGTGCATGGTGTCGCTCTTCTCTTTCTTCGGGCTTCCATTCAAAACGAGGATCTTCATAATCCGCTCCTTTCCGCGCTCATAAAATCCCGGTCAGGGTCAGCCCAGCCGCAGTCTTCGCCGCTTTCACTTCGTTCTGCTTCGCCGCGCGCAGCTGTTTCAGGTTCTCCAATACGAACGGGCTATTCGCGGCGATGCGCCCCAGCGTCGGGCATCCGTCCATCTGCTGACAGTCGGCGCAGGTCTCCAGCCTCTTCTCCCGAACGCAGTGATGTACGGGGCAGAGCTGATCGCAGAAGGGCGTTTTCGCGCCCTCTGCGCGGCAGCCGGTGCAGTTGATCATGTCTGGCGTGATCGTCACCCCGTTGAGCTTCGTCCACAATGCGGCAGTCTTCTCGCGCAGCGCGTTGTCATTTTTGATCGTTGCGATGCGTGCGTCGCAGACTTCGCAGTCCAGCCCGCAGCAGCCGATCAGTTGGTTTGTGTCTTTCATACTTGCCTCCGCTGACTTGGGTCAAAGCAGCTCATGGAGCTCCTGAATGTCGTGTACATCTGCGTCATTCGTGATTCGAAAAGGTCCGATTCCAGATACTTCTGGTCTCTTCACTGGTCTCCTCCTTGAGCCTTTCCGCTTTCTGACCGCACGGCATCTGTCAGCTCCATGACCGAGCAGCCCTTGCTTTCGTAGTACGCGAGCATCTCCGGCAGCTTCTTTTTGTCGTAGCTGGTGATGCAGTCCGACAGCACATGGACGGCATAGCCGCTTTTCGCCATATTGAAGCAGGTGGACTTGATACAGGCAGTCGCGTCCGCACCGGAGATGTAGCACTCGGTAATGCCGTGCTCCTGAAGGAACGCCGCGAAGGCTTCGCTCGTCAGGGCATTGCTTTTTGACTTCGTGAAAATGTGGTCGGAGACAATTTTCAGCTCCGGGACCAGCTCCGCGCCGTGCATGCCAGGCTTGAAGGTCCTCGTCCCCGCGGAGAGATTGTTGTGCTGAATGTAGACGACCCACAGTTCCCGTTGGGCTGCCCAGTCGATCGCCTCGTTGACCCTTTCGATGATCTCCCTGTAGTTCTTTGTGATGTCATTTTGCAGGTCGATCACGACCAGCGCGCTGTTTTTCATAATTTCTTCCTCCATGCTCTTTACGCTTCGGGACCGGCGCTTCGCGCCCTGACGTCCGCTCCGCTCACTTCCCGACCAATGCGCGAAATGCCGCGTCACGGTCGAACGTACCTTCCGCAAAGCCGGAAATTTCTTTGATCGATTTGCAAATGCTGAGGCTGAAGCTCGTCAAGATCTGCCCGATCTCCCGGTCGGAGTAAGGGCAGTCGCCGGTCACGATCAGCGTGGACAGACCGTGCACCACGAGCCAGAGATCGCGGAAATATACGTCCGCCTCCTCGGCGGTGATGTGGTAAATGCTCATCAGCGTCGGACGGACGAGCGTCTGCAAATGCTCCATCGACCTCATGGCGCTGTACTCCGGCATCCGGCTCAGAAACAGGAGCCGGTAAAGCTCCGGCTCCTCCCGCGCAAAGCGGATATAGCTCTTTCCGACCCCGAGAAACGGGATATCCTCCTTTAAGCCAGCGCCGGTGTAGCCGTCGTATACGCGCACCGCAGCCGCATAGACCTCCTGCCGGACCTCCTCCATAGAGCCGAAGCCGGTAAAGATCGGGCGCGTGGAGGTCCCCAGCTCCTCGGCGATCGTTTTTGCGGTCAGGCAGTCGATCCCCTTTGCCCGCACGACCCGCAGCGCCGCCGCTGCCATCTCTTCCTTCGTGAATTTGTTCTTCGGAGCCATAGTCCGCATCCTTTCTCCGCAAATTGCATCGTTCGATGCACATCATTCAATGCACATTGTACAGGGAAATGCAGCATTTGTCAACGGCACAGTCAATGCTTACCATCAGAGCGTTGACTGCTTCACATATGCCGTCCTTTTATCCAATGCCAGTGCAATTTGCCGACGACGCAAAAAAATCCCCGCACCGACGTGTCGGTGCGGGGACGGGCGCTGCTTCTATGCTCTGCGCTTCAGAAGCATTCTCGTGCGATTATCTTGCCCGGTAAAGGAATGTGACGATCTGCGCGCGCGTGCAGGCTGCATCCGGGCTGAAGGTATTCGCGCCGGTGCCGGTGGTGATGCGCTGCGAGACTGCCCATGCGACTGCCGTGTCGTAGTATTTGTCAGCGCTTACATCTGCAAAGCCACTGTTACCAGCTGTGGGCTGACCGTTTGCTCTCCAGAGGAAGGTCACGACCTGTGCACGCGTGACCGTCGCGTTGGGGCTGAAGGTGCTGGCGCTGGTGCCGGTGGTGATGCCGTTTTCGACTGCCCACAGGACCGCTTCATAGAAGTAATCCCCCGCGTGGACATCGGTGAAGGGGTTCGCGCCGGAGGACGGCTGCGGGCAGCCGACGGCTCTCCAGAGGAAGGTCACGACCTGCGCACGCGTGCAGGCTGCATCGGGGCTGAAGGTACGGCGGCTGGTGCCGGAGGTGATCTCCTGCTCCACAGCCCACTCGACCGCGTCGTAGTAATAATCGCGGCTCGATACATCGTCAAACGGCAGCGCGTCATCTTCCGCCGCGGCAATGATCTCATCCAGATAATTTCTGGTCACGGTCACGGTGCAGCTCGCCGTAATGGACGCATCTTTGACGCTGGTAACGGTGATGGTCACCTTGCCCTCGGCGAGACCTCTGACACGACCGTTCTCATCGACCGTCGCGATCGTTCTATCAGAGCTCGTCCAGATGACATCGCGCTGCGTGGTGTCTGCGGGCGTGAAGACCGGCTCAAGCTGAATGGTCCCGCCAACGGAGACCGCTGCGTCGCGCAGCGCGATCGCCTCGATGGGGACGGGCTTGGCGGTGACGGTAACGGTGCAGGTCGCGCTCTTGCCGCCGGCGGTGGCGGTGATGGTCGTGGTGCCGACGCCAACCGCAGTGACCTTGCCGGTCTGGTCAACGGTCGCAACGTTCGTGTTACCGCTCTTCCAGGTGACTGTGCTGTCATCCGCATTTGCAGGCGCTACTGTAGCGGTCAGCTGCTTCGTATTGCCGACCACCAGCGCCGTGCTGGTTTCGTTCAGCGTCACAGCGGAGACGGGAAGCTTCACAGTGACCTCACAGGTCGCGGTATAGCCGCCGTCCGCGGTGGTCACGGTGATGGTCGCGGTGCCCTTGCCGACCGCGGTCACAACGCCGTCCGCAACAGTTGCAACAGCCTCGTCGCTGCTTTTCCACGTCACGTTCTTGTTCGTTGCATTGGACGGGGTGAACTCGACCGTCAGATTCTTTGTATCACCAACATACAGTTCAGCATTGTCCGGGGTCAGCGCGACTCCGGTGACCGGGAAGATCTGATCTGTGACCGTGACTACGCACGTGTCAGTCACTGTGTCGTTCGACACCGATTTAACGGTGATGGTCGCTGTGCCCTGCTTGACAGCGGTAACTTTGCCGTTTTCGTCGACTGTTGCAACTCTCGAATCGGAGCTTTCCCAAGTTACGTTCTTGTTTGTCGCGTCATCAGGCTTGACGGTAGCAGTCAGGGTCTCGCTGCCGCCAACAGTCAGCGCGAGTGTATTCTCGTTCAGCGTAATGCTGCTAACAGCAACGGGTGCGGATGCAATGGTAAGCGTAGCGGATGCGCTTCCATGATTCATTACATATACTGTGCTAAAGTCCTTTGCAAGGTCGCACTCCGTAATATTGACAGTAAACTCACCGGAAGTATTCGCAGGGACCGTATAGACACACTCTGCAAGCGCGTTAATCGTCGTGTTTTGCATGTCACTTGTCATCCACACGACCGTGCCCGACGGCAGGTCATAGTCGGCCGCCGTTATGGTCACTCCGCTGTTTTCAATCGAGTTGAATCCAATCAGTTCCCAATTCGTCGGTACAGAAACTTTAAATCCCACCGAGCTGACCTCTACAGGAGCAGTCAGTCCAATTCTCAAATGCACTGTCTGTGCTTCGCTTGATGCTGTTAAATTTGTTTCTGAAAATGCAGCTGTCAGTCCAACATCATTCGCCGCAAAACTGGTCACGCTCATTCCAACACACATTGAAAGCAGCAGTGCCAATGCCAGCAAAAGCGACAATCCTTTTGTCTTGCGATTCATCATTACAATTCTCCTCTCACCATTCTAAAGATAGCTTATTAAGCGAGACGGCTTTGACCTGTGCCGCATCGATACTATTGATTACGTTTGTGTTATCAACGTCCATAATCAGTGTTTGCAGTGCATTAAACGTTATTTTATTAAGCGCGGCAGCTTTAGCCTGCCCTGCATCAACACTATTTACCATACCATCCCCGTTTGCGTCACCCTTAATAGCGATCTTAATGACTGCATTCGTGGGAACATTCGTAAGGTCGAAGTCATAGCCGCCTGCTTCGTTTGGAGTAGCAGCGAGCTTCGTGTAGGTTTCGCCGTTGTCGATGGTGTAAAGCACCACGCACGCTGCATCGTTCTGCACATTCAGCGTATTGCCATCTTCACTGAGCGTGTACTCTGCCGAGTTGCCCTCGCCAATCTTCTCGATCGTGCGGTCCGGGTTCGTCGGATGGTCGGGACCATCCGGATTCGTCGGGCCGTCCGGATTCGTCGGGCCGTCCGGATTCGTCGGGCCGTCCGGATTCGTCGGGCC